>NZ_CANG01000008.1:0-51140 GCF_000309315.1 Sedimentibacter sp. B4 | reverse complement strand
ATCACTTAAGGAATATCCATTAAGTGATTTTTGTATTATACTTATAGTTTGTGTCTGCTCTTCATGTATTTTTTTACTCTTACGAGCACAATCACCAAAATGATTATTGCAGGTATCAGTATTGGTGAAACTGAAACAATGTAAATCAAAAGATTTTCAAATGTCCGTATGATGGAATTGACTGTCATTATAAACCCTTCTTTTGACTTATCCCACACATTATTCTTGCTTGCAAGGTTAAAATCAGCAGCAAGAACTTCATCCACCGTTATGTTGATTGTTGACATACCTGCTCTGTCATCTATATCCTTCAAGCTTATGTTAAGAGCATCTATTTCTGTTCTCACGCGCCTTAATTCATTTTCAATAAGAAGCATTTCTTCAACAGTCTGAGCCTTGTCAAACAATGATCTTAAATGTTCTTCCTGAACCTCAAGGTTTTTTACCTTGTTGTCCTTTTCATAATATTCCTTTGTTACGTCAGTTTCACTGATGTTCTTGATTTTAACCAGGCTTGAACTTTCAATGTAATTTATAAATTCATAAAAGCTTTCCTGAGGAACTCGTATTTTATGATTACCATACATGAGCCTTTCATCATTTTCAAAAACCTGGTAAACCTCTGAGCTGCTGTTTTCTATATATCCTCCAAGGTTTTGCACTTCAATAGTCATATTGTTTATAAAATTTTCATAATCTTTTGTTTCTACACGCAGACTTCCTGTTTTAATAATTTTCATTTCATTTTCAGGAGCGCTCATCAAACTGTATTGATTATCATATTTAGCCTTAGATTCTTCTGCTTCTGATGTGCCTCTTCCATCCATAGTAAAACCGTAGTCTGCATTTTCTGCCGGTGCTGCTGGAGCTTCGGTTGCTCCGTTATACTGTGCAGTATCATAAGACATTTCTGCCTTTGAATTTTTCATCCCCAGGTTGTTCATGCCGTATACAAGGAAAACCAGCACAAAAGCAGCGGCGAGGCTTCCGTATTTTACCCACCTGGACATTTTGTTTTTTGACCTTTTAGGAATTTCTGTTATTTCAGCAGGAGCCTCCTTTATATTTGGCTCATGAAACTCAGCCCTTTCAGCCTCAGCAGCAAGAAGTTTTTCATGCAATCTCTTGCAGTAACCTAAAGGCGGTTCTTCATCAGGAATTTCTTGCAACGCTTGTATAATTTTTTTGTATTCTTCAAGCTCTTTTTGGCATTCTTCACAATTCTTAAGGTGCTCATCAACCAATAGCTTTTCATTTTCATCTAATTCGTCATCAATGTATAATGACAATAATTCTCTCACTTCATTGCAATTCATTTTATCACCACCTTAGCTCTGAATGTTAAGTTCATTTTCAAGTATTTCTTTTAAACTTTTTCTGGCCCTGTTAAGCCTCGATTTAACCGTACCAAGATTGCAGTTGAGCATTTCTGATATTTCACTGTATGAAAACCCCTGAATGTCTCTAAGTATTATAATTGTTTTAAAATCATCCTCCAGTCTTCCAACGGCATCACTTATGAGCTTGCTGTTGAAATTCTTTTCAATCAATATGTCCGGGTTGTTGGTATCATCGGCAATTTCTATTTGAAATTCTTTATTGCCGCCTAAATCAATATTTTCATCAATGGAAACGACATTAATATTTTTTTTGCGTTTGAAATCAATGCATGTGTTAATAACAATCCTGTACATCCAGGATTTGAAGGAAGACTGCATATTGAAATTCTGTATGCTTTTATAAACCTTAATAAGCGCTTCCTGAGAGGCGTCTTCTGCGTCCTCAACATTTCGCAGCACTCTCAAGGCAATGTTGTAAGCTACTTTCTTATAATCTTTTATAAGCTCTTCGAAAGCATCAACATCACCGTTCCGGCTTTGCTCTACAAGCCATAGTTCATTGCCTTTCATCTTTTCACTCCGTTCGGTTATATTATTAGACGTTAACTGATTTTTATTTGTTCCAATAAATTTCGATTAAATATAAGTTTTTACGAACTGCACTGCTGATCTCCCTGTCCTGCCTCCGTTCTGCATTGCAAATTTCTTTGCATCGGCAAGCAGCTGTTCTTTAGAACTATATTTAACCTGATACTTTTCAGCAAGCCCAAGGACTATTTCAAAATATTCGTTTTGATTTGGTTCACTGTATAGTATTGTGAGTCCAAAGCGGTCTGCAAGGGATGTCTGTTCATTTATGGCATCTCTTAAGTGAACTTCGTTTTGTCTGTCAATCATGTTTTCCTTTATTAAATGTTTCCTGTTTGATGTAACATAAAACAATATGTTTGAAGGCTGCTCATATATGCTTCCTTCCACTGCAGATTTAAGATATTTGTATGAATTCTCATTGCTTTCAAATGACAGATCATCAATGAAAATAATGAAGTACATTCCTCTGTTTTTAAGTATATCTATTATTTTTGTTATGTAGTGAAGATTTTTCTTATCGACTTCAAGGAGTCTTAATTTGCTCTTCCCAAACATGGGTATGAGAGCCTTTACGCCTGTTGACTTTCCTGTTCCGCTGTCTCCAACCAACAGTGCATTAAGGGCAAATTTCCCTTGAATGAATTTTTCTGTGTTACTTATTATTTTATTTTTTTGATTTTCATATCCATAGATATTTTCCATGGCCACAGGTTTGAAATTGTCAACAGTTACAATTTTACCATCATCGTTTATGCTGAATGCATAATTGTTTCTAAATTCACCGCAGCCTGTTTTTTCAAACTCCGTGTAAATGAAATCGTATATTTCTTCTGATTTATGGCTTTTGAATATTTCAGTCAGAGGCTCATTGTTTTGATAGTTGATAAAGCTGTTTATGTCTCCTGCCTTGTCAGCCATTCCTTTAAGCGGAATATCATATATTTTTTTAAACAGTGATATATCGTGAAGAACTGCCTTTTTTATTTTTGCATCTATAACAAGTCCCTTTTCCCTTCTGAGGCTGAAGATGTTTTCATCTGACAGAATCTTATTTGACAAGTAGTCCCCTATGGAATCTACGTTTTTTACAAGCAGATTTCCGCACAAGTTGTAATATTCATTTGAATATTGTTCCTTGTTTTCAAAATTTGAGTTGTCGCTGTATTTAAAATATTTCTGGCACAATAAGTCGTAGCTTTTTATAATTTCATCATCAAGTAAATTTCTGAAAACCAACAAGTTTGAAAGTAATGTATCTGTCATAGCAGTTCTCCTTAGTTATTTTCAATAATTATATCACCATAAAAAACTATTAGCAACAAAAAAGCGCCCCTGGGGACGCTATTTACAATATTTAAAACAATATTTCTCCTGCTTCTTCCTGGCACACCTTAACCAATGTTCCGTCAATTATCAACTCTTCGCAAGCGTTGATGTCTTCGTATAGAGGTCTGTCTTCAGTAAGTACAGGAACTGATTTTCTAACAGCTTCATAAACTGGCTTTGTACCTTTTCCAAGGCCCTTGTTTCCTCTCATGTCAATTCCCTGGCAAGCGCACATGATTTCCATGGCAAGCACTCTTCTAACATTTTCCATTATTTCTCTGGACTTTCTGGCTGCAATTGTGCCCATTGACACGTGATCTTCCTGATTTGCAGAGGAAGGTATACTGTCAACAGATGCAGGATGGGAAAGCACCTTGTTTTCTGAAACCAATGATGCTGCAGAGTACTGAACTATCATGAAGCCTGAATTTATTCCTCCGTGTTCAACAAGAAATGCAGGCAGTCCGCTGAGAGCCGGGTTTACAAGTCTTTCCAGTCTCCTTTCGGATATGTCTGCTAATTCCGCCAGTGCAATTCCAAGAAAGTCAAAGCTAAGAGCCATAGGTTGGCCGTGGAAATTTCCGCCTGAAATTCCTTCCTTTGTTTCAGGGAATATAATAGGGTTATCTGTTACTGAATTTATTTCAATTTCAACTTTTTCCTTAACGTAGTTGATTGCATCCTTGCTTGCTCCGTGAACCTGAGGAGTACACCTTAGAGAGTAGGCATCCTGTACTCTTATATCTCCTTGTCTTGTAGTCATTTTGCTCTTTGCTAACAAATCAAGCATTATTCTTGCAGTGTCAATTTGTCCCTTGTGAGGTCTTACATCGTGAACCTTGTGGTCAAGAGCATCAACAATTCCATGATGTGCTTCGAAGCTTAGTGCTGCAGCTATGTCTGATATTTTAACAAGATTTAAGGCATCGTACACAGTCAGAGAACCAACCGCAGTCATAACCTGTGTTCCATTAATAAGTGCCAGACCTTCCTTTGATGTGAGTTCAATTACTGGAATTCCAGCTTTTTTCATGGCTTCTTCCCCTGTCAATACAGTTCCTTCATATTCTGCAATTCCAAGGCCAATCATTGGAAGAACCATGTGTGACAGAGGAGCCAAGTCACCGCTTGAACCAAGAGAACCTTTCTGAGGAACAACAGGATGAACTTTCTTGTTAAGCATTTCAATCATTGTGAGGATTGTTTCCAGTCTTGCTCCTGAATAACCCTTTGCAAGATTGTTGATTCGGAGCAAAATTATACCTCTTACTATTTCTGTATCAAATGGTTTTCCTGCTCCAACAGCATGTGTAATAATAAGATTTTTCTGAAGCAGTCTTGATTCATCTTTTGAAATAGAAACGTCGCTGAATTTTCCGAAACCTGTTGTGATTCCGTAAACAACATCACCGTTTTCAACAAAATCATCCACTATTTTTCTTGATGCCAATATTCTATCAACAGCTGACTGGGACAACTCAACTTTGCAATAATTTCTGCAAACCTCTGCAATTTCTTCAAGAGTTAATGTATTTCCTGTTATAATAACCTTTTCCATTTTTCGCTCCTTTTAGCCTTTCTTTGACAAAAATAAAAAGGCAAATTTCAGCATACTAAGTACACCAAAATTTGCCTCCTGTTATCTATTGTCTATAGGCTTATTTATTACAACAATTATATTACAAAACAAACTAATTGTCAATTACTCAGAACGTCTTACCACTAATTTGGCACGTACAACTACTGGAATATTTCCATCGGTTTTTTCCGGATAAACCACAATTTCATCACCTTCTTTAAGTGTTGAATGAGCAAAATTGGTAATTGTATCTGAATCCACATTGATGTCATATTCTCTGTTATCGTCGGAAACTCCATACACTCTGAGCATTCCGTTTGTGTCTCTTGAAATTTCTTTTACTGTTGCGTTTATCTTTGATGTTTCATCAAAATAGGACAAAAGTTCATTTCCTTTCGTATTTTCAACATAGTCAGCTATAAACTGATCCCCTTCTTTTAAGTTAAATCCTTTTGGATAATTGAATTTCAATTCTCCCATTTCTGTTATTGCAGTAATAAAATCATCTCCAACTTCCCCAACTGTGGCGGTAACTCTTTTAATTTCATCTCCATTTGTAGTCCTTCTCAGAGTATAGTCATAATACTGATCAGACACAGCATCATATGTTCCACCGTCAAGCTTGTTTATTCCGACGTATTCACCGAGAAAATAATTGCTTGCCCTTGCCTGGTCAACCTTGTAAGTGTTGACATTTTCTCCTTCCTGAACGTGAATGCCATCCTTGTCAATTTTTACAATTTTTCCCTGAGCACTGTACCTGCCCGGAGTATACTGCTGGGCGCTGCTTTCATTTCCGGGTCTTAAACTTTCCTGATATTCCTCCTTGTTTTCTGATCTAGAACAACCTGCAGATGAAAAAACAAGGGCTATTATTATAAATATAATAATTTTTTATTATTTTTCACACTTTACCTCCATATATTGATTTTCTTTTTTATTTTTTCCTGTTAAGTTTGTTATATTCTTCATATTGACAAATTAGTTGTAGTTTTTAAGAAATAATCATTTACAAATTATAATACTTTGTGCTATATTAATACTGTTTGTAGACTTTATTTTAATAAAATTTACGAAATGAAAATATTAATGAGGTACTGTATGGATTCGTTAGATATGCAAATTATTAAGAACATTGAGAAAGAAGGAAGAATTTCTCATGAAGAGCTTTCAAAAAGACTGAACTTGTCAAGACCTGCAATACATAACAGAGTTACAAAGCTTGAAGAGCAGGGTATAATTTCAGGCTACAGAGCGACTATTGACTGGGTTAAACTTGGTTTCACTACCAAAGCAATGATTTCCTTGAGAGTGAGAACCACAGATTACGATAAACTGTTGCTGCAATTAAAAAAACTCGAAATACCGAATTTAGTAATTGAAGAATGCCACATTGTCACCGGTACATGGTGTATAATAATGAAGGTAAGATGCACAACGCCACTTGAATTAAAAGCAATTCAAGATGAGCTGCATAAAATCGATAGTATTAAAGAATCATCAACATCTTTGATTTTGTCTTCAATTTATGATTAGCAATAAAAAACCAGCATGTAATGCATTAGTTAAAGTTTCATTTAACTAATGCCCTTTAGCTGGTTTTTGTTTTTATTTATCTTTCAGTGCCTTATCTACTGCTTCCTTAATTGCATTGCTTGTTACAGTTGCGCCGGTTACAACTTCAACATCAGTAGAGTCTGCCTCTTCAATCTTATCAGGCAGCTCTTCTATAGCTTTCGAACCAACACCTTGGGTTTCTTTTTCTCCGACAGCTTCAACAGAAACAATGTCATCACCATCTACTGTTACTGTTACAGTTACTTCTCCGCCGTATCCCTGAGCCGAACCTTGAAGTGTACCTGCTCCGGCTGCACCATTTCCGCCGTTCGTACCTGTTCCGTTGCCATTTGTGCCTGTTCCGTTTGTTCCTGTTCCGTTTGTTCCTGTGTTGTTGTCTGTATTGCCTGTGTTGTTGTCTGTATTGCCTGTGTTGTTGCCATTATTATCTGCACAAGCAACCAGACCCAAACTCATGATTATCATCACACATAATATCAATGCTATTTTTTTCATAATAACCTCCATGTTATTTAATTTCAAAAATAGTATAACCAAAATTATACCATTCATTAAAAATTTTCAAAAAAAAAGTTGCTTTGCAACAAAAAACCGGCAATTAATTGCCGGTTTTATTCTTTATTTAATTGTTAAATCAAGTGCAACTTTGTTTTCAAAAGATTTAACTATTGCTGCTATTATGTCTCCGTGTGCATCAGTCAAGCTCATAGTTGCTGTTGATGTAACATCTGCAAGCATTGCTTTTTCTTCAGCAGTTAAAGCATCATATTTAGCCTTGTCTTCAGGTTTATCAGATCCGTCCTTTAATGGTCTTCCGTTTAAGTCAGAAGTGTATTTGTCATTCCATTCTTTGATTTCTTCAACAGTCATTCCAAGGAACATGTCTTCGAAATAATCCATTTGATCTGTCCAAGTTCCTGTATTGAGTCTGTAGCTGTCTCCTCTTTCTCTCTTAGTCTTCCATCCTTCAACTTCTTTCTGGAATATTTCGTCTGTAACTGTAAGAGTTGCATCAACTTTTTCATCATGGTTTTCGTCATAGTTGTATGATTGTCCTGTAAAACCAGAGAAATGAGGCATTTCAGCTCCATCATAGTTTGGTGTTGCAACTTCAAGAATGTCTACGTTAAGAGATACAAGCTTTCCGTCCTTGTCAAACAATGAGTTTGCAAAAACCTTGTTAATGCTGTAAACCGGTACATCTTTGTCATCTTTTCCTGGTCCTAAACGAGGAACACTTACAAGAGCAGTTCCCTGTGAAGCTATTTCTTCAGTTTCTACAGGAATTCGGTTTTCATAAGCTTTTTTTATTGCAGCAACTATGTTACCGTGAGCATCTTTCAAGCTCATTGTTGCACTACCGATAACATCAGCAAGCATTGCTTTGTCTTCTTCGCTTAAAGCTTTATATTTTGCCTGATCTTCAGGCTTGTCTGAATCAGCTTTCAGAGGTCTGCCGTTTACATCTGATGTGTATTTATCAAACCAATTCTGAACTTCTTCAACAGTCATTCCAACAAACATATCCTGGAAGTAATCCATTTGGCTGGTCCAAGTTCCGGTAGCAAGCTTGTAGCTGTCTCCTCTTTCTCTCTTTGTGTTCCAGGAGTTTACTTCAGCTTTAAAATTATCTTCAGTGTCAACAGTCTTGGAATCTACAACTTCATCATGATTTTCATCATAGTTGTATCCCCCTTGTCCTGGGTATCCGCTGAAATGAGGCATTCCTTCTCCGTCATAGTTAGGAGTTGCAACTTCTAATATATCTACATAAAGAGAAAGAATTTTTCCGTTTTCATCGAACAATGCATTTGCAAACACGTCATTTGTACTGTATACAGGAGTTCCTGTATCATCCTTTCCAGGTCCCAGACGTCCGATGCTTGCAAGTCCAAATCCCTGGAACACTTTTGCAGCAGACTGTGAAATAGGATCTTTTTCTTCCTTAACCTCTTCTGTAGGAGCCGGATATTTTACAGGATCCAATGCATTGTTTACAGCATAAATTATTGCTTCGCTTGTATATGTAGCACCTGCAATAACGTCTACATCAGTTGAATTTGTTTCAACTATTTTAGCTGGAAGCTGGTCAATTGCATTTGAACCGATTCCATTTGTTTCGTTTTCGCCAACTGCTTCTACTTTTACTATTTTGTCTCCTTCTTTAGTTACTGTAACAGTAACTTCTCCGCCGAAACCTTTGCCAACACCTGTTAAAGTTTCTGTTGCCGGAGCTTGTTCCTTAGCACATGCAACAATGCTTAACAGCATCAAGGCACATACTGTGATTGAAATTAGTTTTTTCATGATACCCTCCCATTGAGATATATTCAGTATTTAAATACTGAACTACATAGAAAAATTTTCTTTGACAGTTAGAATGTTAAAAAATCTACATTTTTATTCAAACTGCTGCAAGAAAACGTATTTTTATAATACCACTTAAACTTTTTTTAGTCAATATAAACATAAGTCATAAACTGTGTTAAGAAAGTATAAAGAAAAGGTCATTCTTACTTATGAAATCTTAACACCCCTTTCATAACTTTAACACTGAATTAATACTTTCAGTGTTAAAATATTATTGCAATCTAGGAGGTGTCATATGGAATTAATTGTAGTGTTAATACTTATTGCATTATACTTTGTCGGTTTTAAATTTATAGACAACATATATAATTTATCTTCTCCCTGCGAAAAAAAATCTGCAAAGCAGGATGAAATCAATAAACTCAGTTCTTGCGGCGATATAAAAATGTCTGATGTTTTAATATATGGAAATGATGATTATTGCATTGAAATTTCTGCTGCATTGAAGAAATATAACTTAAGTTCCGAGACGTTCAATGACTTAAACAAACTCAATATGTCAAACTCCTATAAATTTTTGATTGCTGCAGGAAACTTAGATCTTGACAACCTCACCATTTGTTCAATCGGTACTAAGATGATGGATATAGATAAAGTATTTGCTGTGTGCAACCAGACTTACAGCAGGAAATTGTACGAAGAAAACAATATACATACATTTGAATCCTGTTGCGTTGCAGATAACATCGCACGGGTAGTGGCAACTTCAGCTGGGGGGACATTATGATTGAATTAAAAAAGATAAAACTAAGTTATACTGAAATAATAGTATTTGGTACATTTGCCATAATTTTTATGGGAGGCATTCTCTTAAGCCTTCCTGTTTCTTCAAGGCAAGGAATTTCAACTCCTTTCTTGGATTCTCTTTTCACGGCTGCTTCAGCTTTTTGCGTGACAGGCCTGGTGGTTTATGACACATATACCCACTGGTCTATGTTCGGTCAGACGATTATTCTTCTCTTGATTCAAATAGGTGGCTTAGGCTTCATGACTGTCATAACCTTGTTTTCACTGTTTCTAAGGAGAAAAATAGGACTAAAGGAAAGAAGACTTTTAATGGAATCGGCTAATACTTTCAAGATTGGAGGTATAGTGCTACTTGTCAAAAAAATCATTATAAGGACATTTATTTTTGAAAGCATAGGAGCATTTGTATTGTCATTGAACTTTTACAGCCGAATGGGTTTTAAGGAAGGATTATATAACGGAATTTTCCATTCAGTATCGGCATTTTGCAATGCTGGATTTGACCTGATGGGTAAATACGGACAAAACTCATCTCTGACGCATTTTTACGACAATCCTGTTGTAAACATCACCATTATGTCTCTTATAGTTATTGGCGGTCTTGGTTTTGTTGTCTGGGATGATGTGGCTTTAAACCATCTTGATTTTAAGAAGTACCAGCTTCATTCAAAACTTGTTCTTGTTGCTACAGCCGTCTTGATTTTCGGTGGTGCATTGTTATTTTTCTTCACAGAGAAAAATAACAGCATGCTGGGCATGAGCAATGGTGAAAAAGTTCTTGCCTCGCTGTTTCATTCCGTAACAACAAGAACAGCAGGGTTCAACACAATAAATCTTAACACAATGTCAGAAGGCGGGACACTTTTAACTATAATACTTATGATAATAGGAGGAAGTCCTGGCTCCACTGCCGGAGGAATTAAAACCACCACATTTATAGTCCTATTGCTGGGTGCATTGTCCAATGCAAAACAAAGCTCTGACATTTCAGTATTCAAGCGCAGGCTTGAAAGCGATGCCTTGAAAAAAGCAAGCGCCATTACTGTTATTTATATTACAACAGCACTTACTGCGGTAATGACCATATGTTCACTTCAAAATTTTTCATTGACAGAAGTCATGTTTGAAGTGTTTTCAGCCCTTGGAACAGTAGGGCTTTCACTGGGAATTACCTCAAACTTGAGCATAGTTCCAAAATTAATAATAACGCTTCTGATGTACGGCGGAAAAGTTGGTGTATTGTCTGTGGCGGTTGTTCTTGCAGAAAGAAAAGAACCTTCGCTGTTAAGCAGACCACTTGGTAAAATTATAATCGGATAGGAGAATAATATGAAATCAGTATTAATTATTGGAATGGGTGCCTTTGGACGTCATTTGGCCCTTAAAATGACAGAATTAAAAAATGACGTTATGATAGTTGACAAGGATGCTGCCATAATTGAAGACATGTCTTCTCAAGTAACCGATGCTCAAATTGGAGACTGCACAAAGGAAGATGTTTTAAGAGCTCTTGGTATTGGTAATTTTGATGTTTGTTTTGTAACAATAGGTGACACATTCCAGTCTTCACTTGAAATTACTTCGCTTTTAAAGGATTTGGGAGCAAAATACGTTATTTCTAAAGCCAGCAGGGATATTCAGGCAAAGTTTCTTTTAAAAAACGGTGCCGATGAAGTGGTTTATCCCGACAAGGATATGGCTGAAAAACTTGCCATAAGGTGCAGTGCCAACAATGTTCTTGATTATTTCTCTATATCAAACGACTACTCCATATTTGAAATACCCATCATGAAAAGCTGGACAGGAAGAAGCATTGAAGAAATCAATGTAAGAAAAAAACATCATATAAATATCCTTCTTATTAAAAGCGACAGCAATATAATGTCTCTGCCAAAAGCAGATTACATTTTTAAAGAAGATGACTTAGTACTTGTTCTAGGAAAATCAGAAGATGTACTGAGGTTTTCAGACAGCATATAAAAAGTGCCCTCGGGCACTTTTATTCATCTGCAAATCTATATCCAACACCTATTTCAGTGTGTATGAACCTGGGATTTGAACTGTCTTTTTCAATTTTTCTTCTGAGGCTTGCCATGAAAACCCTTATGCTTTTTGAATCACCTGTTTCTCCATATCCCCACACTTCTTTTGATATTTGGCTGTGGGTAACAACCTTACCGCGATTTGCAATCAATAATAAAAGAAGCTTAAATTCTATGGGTGTGAGATGTATCTCTGCTTCATCAACATATATTCTTCGCTTTTCACTGTCCACGCTCAGATAATCAAACTTGTACACGCTTTCAGGCATGTGGGCTATTTCTCTTTCAATAAGCCTTTCCATGACACGAAGTCTTGCAAGTAATTCTCCCATGGAAAAAGGCTTAGTCACATAATCGTTGGCTCCTTCATCGAGAGCTTGAATTTTATCGCTGTCCTGTTCCCTTGCAGACACAACAACTATGGGGATGTTTGAAACGTTTCGAACCTGCTTTATGATGTCTATGCCGTCCATGTCCGGAAGCCCCAAATCCAAAATCATTATATCAGGATTTTCTGTGCAAAAAGAAAGAATACCTTCATTTCCGTTATGTGCTGTAACAATGGAATATCCCTTGGCCTTAAGGGCCATTGTCACAAAATTCAGTATTTTGTTGTCATCCTCAATTACTAAAATTTTAGTCATCACTCAACCTCCAAAGGGAGCCTTACTTTAAATACCGCTCCTCCTGTAACATTATTTTCTGCTGTTATTGCTCCTTTGTGAGCAGTTATAATTTCCTTGCAAATTGTCAGTCCCAGACCAACCCCAAGGTGCGAGTCCACAATGTTATTTTTTTGTTTTGTCACAAAACCATCAAACACTCTGCTAAGTATTTCCGTATCGATGCCAGCACCGTTGTCAGAAATTTCAAAAACAGCAAAATCACCGTCAGTATATGCCTTCAGAAAAACATCTGCTTCTTCCCCTGCATATTTGTATGCATTGTCAAGAAGGTTAACCAAGACTTGGACTATTAGTTTGCCTTCTACAGGAACAAGAATTATTTCATCAGGAACAATCACGTGAAGTCTTCCGGAGGAATTAAGAAAAGGAACATGAGACAATGTCTGATTTACAATGTCATCAACAGCTTCAAAATCTTTGTTTAGTGTTATTCTTCCCTCTGAAAAACGTGTCATGTCCAATATGTTTTGAACGGTTTTAATGAGCCATGCTGATTCGTCACATATGTCTGATGCAAGTTTTTTTACAGATTTTGGATCAAGGCTGTCGTAGCTTTCAAGAATAAGCTCCCCAGCTCCCTTTATACCTGTCAGAGGAGTTCGAAGGTCATGAGAAATGCTTCTTAAAAGTGTGCTCTTCAAATGCTCGCTTTCCATATCAACTCTTATTTTTTGCCTTTCCTCATATATAAATTCCCTGTCAAGAACTATTGCCATCTGATGAACTATTGCCTTAATGAGCATGTCTATTTCATCTGTTATGGGAACATTGCAGTTAACTATTTTCATCACTCCTAACTTTTTTCCTACACCTTTAATTGGAATGATGTTTATATTTGTTGTAACCGAATCCACATAATCCGGAAGTCCTTCAGTGCTGTAAACCTGTTCGCAGGCATCAAGCTTTACATAGCAGTCAAACCCAACATAATTTTTTATGAAATTAATTCCCTTCAAGACAATGTTGTCTCTGCCGGTGACATTTAAAAAACCCTTTGTTACGTCATAAA
Organism: Sedimentibacter sp. B4; assembly: GCF_000309315.1. Classification (NCBI taxonomy): domain Bacteria; kingdom Bacillati; phylum Bacillota; class Tissierellia; genus Sedimentibacter; species Sedimentibacter sp. B4. The sequence goes on along the minus strand of NZ_CANG01000008.1, from coordinate 37,872 downwards.
GAAGTCTGGCTGTTCTCTCATTTCTTTTTGATACCTCTGTCTGATACTGCAGCTTTGAAGTCATGGTGCTTGATATTAAGGAAGCAATCAAAAAAAACACGATAAGGATAACATCATCTGAATTGCTTATTTGCAGGCTGTGGTATGGTTCCGTAAAAAAGTAATTGAACAAAAGAACACTTAGGACAGCAGCTGTGGCACTGTATATGTATCCACTTGTAAGTATGGTGACAGTAAGAACTCCCACAATAAAGACCATAAGGGAGTTTTCCTTTCCAATTCCCATGTAGTTCATAATAATTGACAGAATTACAGACAGGGTACAAATAAAAATGACATTTGTAAAATATTTAAAATTAAATTTGGTATTGTCGAAATTATTTTTCATAACATCCTCTTTATCTTTGTTTATATTATTATACCACATTCGATAAAAACAAAATACTATTACTTCCTTGTAATAATAATATTTATTTAGTATAATTGAACAAATAAAAATTGGAGGCATTTATGAAAGTAGTAGCATTTAACGGAAGTCCGAGAAAAGAAGGCAATACATACGAGGCATTAAAAATTGTAGCAGAGCAGCTTGAAAAGGAAAATATTGAGGTCGAAATAATACATGTAGGAAACAAAAAAATTCTTGGCTGCACAGCTTGCGGATCATGCTTCAAAACAAGAGACGAAAGATGCATCATCAATGATGAAGTTAATGAGTGGATTCAGAAAATGAAGGAAGCAGATGGAATAATTTTAGGTTCACCTGTTCATTTTTCAGCAATAAGCTCTACTATGAAATCTTTTTTGGACAGAGCTTCATATGTGAGCAGCGCAAACAGAGGATTATACAGAAATAAAGTGGGAGCAGCAGTTGTTGCCGTAAGGCGAGCAGGCGGACTTCCTGCATTTAACCAGATCATTAATTACATCACATATGCGGAGATGGTTATGCCCACATCAAACTACTGGAACGTAATTTACGGACAGAAACCAGGTGAAGCGCTTCAGGATGATGAAGGAGTTCAAATAATGAGAATACTTGGGAAAAATATGGCATGGGTAATGAAGCTAATTGAGCTTGGTGAAGGTAAAATCGAAAAGCCGGAACCAGAGAAAAAAATAGGCATGAATTTTATAAGATAATATTGTATGGGTGGCTTAGTGTCCACCAGTTATTATTCAATAATTTAATTATTCTGTGTTGTAAGGGCGGACCTGGTGTCCGCCCGTATTATTTCCATAATTTTGTTATATAGGAGTAGTAGCCTCTCCTGATTATTATCATTCAAGAAAAAATGAAACCAGTCCTCCGCCAAGGGTGGTTGTTTTATACCAAAGAGAAAGGCTTATTTTTTTTACCATTCCTTCATCAAGTATTTCAACTGCAGCCGAATGCTTATCTTCTTCATACTCCAGAGAGATTATTGTGACCCAGTGCCACTTATCAAGACACTTTTCTTCCCCGTTGCATAAATTTAAAAATGCAATGGGAATATCATTGTCCAAAGACGACTCAATAAAACCAACCATCATTTCATATGATGGGCGTAGTTCTTTTTCCTTAGGTATGTCCAATACCTTAAACAAAGCTTTTCTGCTATTTTCAGCAGCGTATTTCATAAAACCATCATAGAAAATTTCAGTTGTGTTCACTCCCATTAATGTAGGAGTGACGTAATTCCACAATTCATCCATTATTTCTAAAGCGCTTTGCTTGTTTACTTTGTTTTTGTTGCTGTATATAACAATGTTGGATGCTGCCGTTGGTCCGCAGCCGGCCATCTTCCGCCACTTCTTTTTGTACCAAACCTGGCTGCAGCCTTTGTAAACAGCTTTGTTTTCTTCATCCAGGATTTCAAAATATTCGAGATTTCTCAGAACTTTTTTTGTCATAATTTCACCGCCATGCAATAGTTCATAACCATAAACTTACATTTAGATTATGTATGAATTATAACATAGATTAATATCAATATACAATGAACATTATGGAATTAACCGACTCATAAATGATGGAGCTTAGAAAGATTTCATTCATCATTTTAATTTACCTCATACATGAAGGTTTTAATAATATATGTTTCGAAATTATTATGATTTTTCAATGAATTGTAACATATATTCCTGCCATTGTACAATTATGTTATACTGCTTGTCAAAAATGTTTCCGATTAGTGTTGACTTTTCATGAATTTCGTCTTATAATTTACTTAAACGTTTAAATAAGGAATTTATTATGAAAATAACTATAAAAGAAATAGCAAAAGAAGCTAATGTATCCATAGCAACCGTTTCCATGGTCATAAACAAAAAAGATCAAAACATTACAGAAGTTACAAGGAATCGTGTTCTTGAAGTTGTAAAAAAGTACAATTATCTTCCAAACGCCATGGCAGGAAGTCTTGTAACTCAAAGAACACACATTATTGGTCTTGTGCTGCCTGACATCACAAATCCATTTTTTCCCGGTATTGCAAGAGGAGCTGAAGACAAAGCCAATGAAAAAGGTTACAGCATAATTTTCTGCAACACAGACGATAAGCTGGAAGTCCAGGAGAAATATATTGAGTCCTTAACAAAAAAAATGGCTGACGGAATTATTATAGCACATTCATCAAGCAGTGAAAAAATGCCTGAAATATTGGAAAGATGCAAGGTGCCAATTATTTTAATCGACAGGGACTTTGATTCTGAAAATATATGCGGCAAAGTTCTTGTTGACAACTCAAGTGGTGCTCATAAGGCTGTATCATTCCTCATTGAACAAGGATATAAAAAAATTGTGTATCTTTCAGGACCATTAAAGACAAGGACTGCATACGAAAGGCTTGAAGGTTATAAAAACGCACTTCGTGATTATGAAATTCCTTTCAATGATAACCTTGTAAAATTCGGCGAATACAGAATTGAATGGGGTAGAAATGGAGTCAATGAACTTCTTGAGGAAAAGGAAGATTTTGATGTTATATTTTGCGGCAACGACCTAATTGCAATCGGAGCCATGAAACAACTTAAGGAAAAGGGCTATAACATTCCCGATGACATAGGAGTTATGGGATATGATGACATTTACATGGCAAGTCTGGTTGAGCCATCCCTCACAACAGTAAGACAGCCAAATTACCAGATGGGTTACAAGGCAATGGAACTTTTGGAAGAAAGGCTTAAAAAGGCCCCCGGAAGTAATAACACCCCATCTGAGATGAAAACAATCACTCTTGATACAGAAATAATTGTAAGAAATTCAGTAAAAATTAATAAGTAGGTGAAGCCATGAAAAAAGGAACATTATTAAATTCAGAAATTTCATATGTAATCAGTAAAATGGGACATACAAACACCCTTACAATTGGTGACTGCGGTCTTCCCGTTCCGGAAGGAGTTCAGAGAATAGACCTGGCCGTTATTAAAGGATTGCCTGAATTCATGCCAGTCTTAAAAGCTGTTCTTGATGAATTGTCAGTTGAAAAAATTATACTGGCTGAAGAAATAAGGGATAAAAGTCCTGATATTCTTAAAAATATACTTGAAATCATAAATTTGACTGAAGCAGAAGAAAACAAGAAAATTGATGTGGAGTACATACCTCACGAAGAGTTCAAAGAAAAAACAAGAAGTTCGAAAGCTGTTATACGCACAGGAGAATATAAACCCTTTGCCAACATCATCCTTGTTTCTGGCGTGACTTTTTAGAATATTAACCAGGCGGTGATCTAGTGAAAGAAATTGTAGTATCCATGCAGCATATAAGCAAGGATTTTTCAGGAGTAAAGGTTTTGAAAGATGTAAGCTTCAACATATACAAAGGCAGTGTAATGGCACTTGTGGGTGAAAATGGAGCAGGAAAATCAACGCTGATGAAAATACTTACAGGAGTATATTTAAAGACCCAGGGTGAAATTTTCCTGGAAAATGAATCGGTAAATTTTCCCGATACCAGTGCTTCTCAATCAAAAGGAATAGCAATAATTCATCAGGAACTCAACCTTGTAAAGGATCTTTCCATAGGAGAGAATATTTATTTGGGAAGAGAGCCTGTCTCTGGGAGAAAAAGAATAACTTGGAACAAACTCCACAAGGATGCAGGATACTGGTTGGATAAACTTGGCCTGAAGGAAGATCCAAGAGAACTTGTTAAAAATATAAGTGTTGGAAAGCAGCAGCTTGTAGAAATAGCTAAAGCTCTTTCCATTGATGCAAAAGTTATTATAATGGATGAACCTACGGGAGCCCTTACTCCAGCAGAAACCGACAAGCTTTTTGAAGTTATAAAAGATTTGAAAAAGAGCGGCAAAAGTATAGTATACATTTCCCACAGACTTCATGAAATTTTTGAAATATGCGATGATGTAACTGTTTTAAGAGACGGCGAGCTTATCGGTGAAGAATCCATCGAAAATCTGGATGAAGATAAAATCATAGAAATGATGGTAGGAAGAAAACTAAGTGAGCAATACCCAAGAATTGAAACTGAACCATTTGAAGAAATACTTAAAGTTGAAAATTTGTCCAATCAGTTTGTGAAAGATATTTGCTTTTCTCTTAAAAAAGGAGAAACTCTGGGTGTTGCAGGCCTAATGGGTTCTGAAAGAACAGAGCTAATGAGAAGCATTTACGGCATTTATCCTGCAAAAGGTTCTGTTTACTTAAATGGGGAAAAAATAAAAATAAATTCTCCTTTGGATTCACTGAAGCATGGAATAGCCTATGTTACAGAAGACAGAAAGGCCAACGGAATTATAACAGGAATGAACGTCCGCGAAAATATAACACTTTCTTCCCTTGAGCTTTTCAAAGGACCTCTGGGTTATGTAAGCAAATCTAAAGAAGAAATATCATCAAAAGAATATATTAAAAAAATGTCAATTAAGACTTCCGGAACAAAGCAGCAGCTGAGGTTTTTAAGCGGAGGCAACCAGCAGAAGGTATCTATAGCTAAGAGTCTTATGACAAATCCTAAAATACTTATACTGGATGAGCCCACAAGAGGCGTTGACGTCGGGGCAAAAAAGGAAATTTATGACCTTATAAACAAGTTTAAATCTGAAGGCATGAGCATCATCATGGTATCTTCAGACATTCCTGAAGTTCTTGGAATTTCGGATAGAATAATGGTAATGCACGAAGGCCGTGTTTCAGGTTTTCTGGATAGAGATGAAGCTACACAGGAAAGCATAATGACTCTTGCAGTAGGAAAGGATGTAATATGATGAACAATTTTAAAAAGTTTCTGAAAAACAAACCTCTGATTGTGCTTATTGCAACTTCTGTTGCAATAGCTCTTTTAAACCCCAGGTTTCTTTCATGGAGCAATATATTGACAGTGCTTAGGCAAACTTCCATTAATGCTGTAATTGCAACAGGAATGACATTTGCCATCTTAATTGGAGGCATTGATTTGTCTGTAGGTTCTGTTCTCGGGCTTTGCGGAGCCATTGCAGCTACAATGGTTTCTTCAGGAACAAATGTTGTGCTTGCAGTCCTCACAGTCTTGGTGCTTGGAACAGCCATAGGTTATTTAAACGGAACATTAATAACAACAGGAGGCCTTCAACCTTTCATTGCCACGTTAGGAACCGTGACACTTTTAAGAGGAGCAATACTTGTATTCACCCAGGGTCGTCCTATAAGCACAGGAAATACTCCATCTTCTGAATATTTTTCAGAAATAGGAACAGGTTTTTTAGGTCCAATACCGATTCCTGTTTACATCATGATATTGGTTTTCATTGTAGCTTACTACATATTAAACCACACACGCATAGGAAGATATATTTATGCAACAGGATCAAATGAGGAAGCAACAATGTATTCTGGCATTAAGACAGCACGTGTTAAGCGTTTTGTGTATGCTGTATCAGGAATGATGGCAGCTCTTGCAGGAATTCTTCTCACAGCTAGACTTGGTTCTGCTCAGCCAACTGCAGGTGCCGGATATGAACTTGATGCCATTGCTGCTGTTGTTCTCGGAGGAACAAGCATGGCAGGAGGCATAGGAACAATTGGAGGAACAGCAATTGGAGCACTGATAATCGGCGTTCTGAACAATGCTCTTAACCTCATGAAAGTATCATCTTACTATCAAGACGTTGCAAAAGGTATAGTAATACTTATTGCCGTTTTATTAGATAGAAAACAAAAATCATCAAGGTAGTAAAAAAAATATTATATGGAGGAGTATCATGAAAAAATTATTAAGTCTTGTAGTAGCATCAATAATGATAATGTCATTATTTGTGGGATGCGCTAACACACAGGAACAACCTGCACCTGAAAAGCCTGCAGGAAATGAACAGCCTGCTGAAGAAGCAAAAACAATTGGTCTTGCAATTTCAACTTTGAACAACCCGTTCTTTGTTGACCTTGAAGCAGGAGCAAAGGCAAAAGCTCAAGAGCTTGGTGCAACACTTGTAACTTTGGATTCACAGGATGATTCAGCAACTGAAATGTCAAACGTGGAAGATTTAATCAATCAAGGCGTTGATTTAATCCTCATCAATCCTACAGATTCAGATGCTGTAAAGAGTGCAGTTGAAGCTGCCAACAAGGCAGGAATACCTGTTATCACTCTTGACAGAAGCGCTAACGGTGGCGAAGTAGTATCTCACATCGCATCTGACAACGTAGCTGGTGGAAAACTTGCCGGAGAATACATAGTAGAATTATTAGGCGGAAAAGGAAATGTTGTTGAACTTGAGGGAGTACCTGGTGCTTCTGCAGCAAGAGAAAGAGGCGAAGGCTTCAATGCTGCAATAGCTGAAAGCGACATTGAAGTAGTTGCTAAGCAAACTGCTAACTTCGACAGAGCAGAAGGTTTGACCGTTATGGAAAATATTCTTCAGGCACAACCTGAAATAGATGCTGTATTTGCACACAATGATGAAATGGCTTTAGGAGCACTTGAAGCTATAAAAGCTTCAGGAAGAGAAATAATAGTAGTTGGATTCGATGCTACTGACGATGCTAAAGCTGCAGTTGAAAGCGGTAAAATGGCAGCAACAGTTGAACAACTACCAAAAGAAATCGGATCATTGGGAGTTGACACAGCAATTAAATTATTAAATGGCGAAACAGTTGAAAAATCTATACCCGTAGCACTGCAGCTTGTTACAAAAAAATAAATTACACAAAAAAGGAGACGCAAGTCTCCTTTTTTTGTTTGATGACAAAGTAACTTTCGAGGTTGTCATTCTGAGGGCTTAGCCCGAAGAATCTCAGGTTTTCAATAAAGATGAGATCCTTCACTATCGTTCAGGATGACTGCGCCAGGGTTTGTCAATAGTCTTTCTAATTAAATGTTGTACAATATTTTAGAAAGAAATTCCTTTGAACGGTCATGTACTGGATTTGAAAAGAAATCCTGCGGATTGTTTTCTTCAAGAATCTGCCCTTCATCCATGAACAAAATTCTGTTTGCAACGCTTTTTGCAAAACCCATTTCATGAGTAACAACAACCATTGTCATTCCGTCCTCAGCAAGATCCTTCATGAGCTTTAAAACCTCTCCAATCATCTCAGGGTCAAGAGCCGATGTAGGTTCATCAAACAGCATTATTTCAGGTTTCATGGCAAGAGAGCGCACTATGGCAATTCTTTGTTTCTGTCCTCCTGAAAGCAATGCAGGATATTCATCTTTTTTATCAGACAATCCTATTCTTTCAAGCAGTTTCAGAGCATTTTCTTTTGCTTCTTCCTTTGTCTGAAGATTTAATTTAACAGGTGCCAGCACTATGTTTTCCAATACCGTAAGATGAGGAAATAAATTGAAGTGCTGAAAAACCATTCCCATTCTTTGCCTGATCTTATTTATGTCAGTTTTTTTATCAGTTATGTGGTCTCCTTGAAAAATGATGCTGCCTGATGTAGGTGTTTCAAGAAGGTTCATACATCTTAAAAGCGTGCTCTTTCCTGAACCTGAAGGGCCTATTATTACAACCTTGTCCCCTTTTTTTATCTCAGTGTTTATATTTTTTAAAACTTCATTTTTACCAAAGTTTTTTCTAATATTTTTAATTTCTATCACTTTCAGACAACCTCCTTTCAAGCCTTTTCTGCACTGCAGTAAGTCCTACTACCATTACCAAGTAAAACAATGCAACTGAATACAGCGGAAAAAACGGCTCCCATGTCCTGCTTCTCACTATGTCTCCTGCCTTTGTAAGATCTATGATGGGAACATATCCTGCAACTGAAGTTTCTTTTAATAGGGCAATGAACTCATTCCCCAATGCAGGCAGAATATTTTTAAGCGCCTGTGGAAATATGATGTAAATCATGGTCTTCTTTCTGTCCAGCCCCAGGGACATGCCTGCTTCAATCTGCCCTTTGTCAACTGATTCTATTCCTGCCCTGGCAATTTCAGAAACATATGCACCTGAATTGATGCCAAACGTGAGTATTGCAACTAATATGCTGTTGTCTATGTTGACAAAAATCACATAGTACATAATAAGAAGCTGAACAACAACTGGTGTTCCTCTTATAACAGTGACATAAAGGCTGCAGATTTTATCAAGAACAAAAAGCTTTCTGTTGTTTTTTGCAGTTGTTTTTACCATGGCAATAAAAAGTCCTATGGCTATTCCCATGAGAGTTGCAAAAAAAGCAATAAAAATAGTGTTGGATATACCAGAAGCAAATAGCTTGTATCTACTCTCAACAATAAATGTTTTATTAAAACTGTTTATAAAATTTTCTAATTTTGTCATGGTGCCTCCTGTTGAAAAAAAAGCGATAATAACAAATTATCGCCTTTAAGCATCTATTATTTTGAATGATTTTCTATGAACTCTGCGATTTTGCCCTCGTCAAGCAATCTCTGAAGTGTTGAGTTTATTGAGTTTAAAAGTTCATCGTTTCCTTTTTTGACACATATGCCGTAAGCTTCGCTGATATCCCCGAATACTACAGATTTAAGACCTTCATTGCCATTTACAATTTCTTCTGCAGGCAGCTTGTCTATTACCACTGCATCAACTCTTCCTGCAAGCAGGTCCTGGGATGCTTCAAGTGCATTTTTATATGTTTTCACTTCAGCACCTGAATTGTACAGTTCCCCTTCCGGAAGATTAACAGCATCTGATATGGCAAGGTCACCGGTTGTTCCCAGCTGTACGCCTATTTTCTTACCTTTTAAGCCTTCCATGTCCAATATCTCAGCGTCTTTTTTAGATATGATGTGCTGAATTGATTCAACATAACTGATTGAAAAGTCAACTTGTTCCTGTCTTTCAGCAGTGATTGTCATTCCCGCTGCTCCAAAGTCAGCCTTATCATTTAAAACTGCCGGAATTATGCTTGAAAAGTCTATGTGCTTAACAACTAATTCTTTTCCCATGTCTTTTGCAATTTCATTTGCAATGTCAACATCAACGCCTACTATTTTTTCGCCTTCAAAATATTCAAACGGCGGAAATTCCGCATTTGTATACATTACCAAAGTGTTGTCTTCTGTCGGTGCAGCAGTTTCCTGATTTGTTGTATTTTCTGCTGTTTGTTCAGTTGTCTTTGAACTGCAGCCTGTAGTTAATGCAAAAATCATTGTTACAATCAATAATACCGATAATACTTTTTTCATTTTTTCCTCCAAGAATGTAATTTTTACGATAAACGTATGGTATCACTTTTTGGAGCCTGTGTCAAATATTTTATCATATTTTTGTATAAATATATATTTATTCTCTTGATGTATTCTTATACTTAATAAATGTTCATTGAAAATGCAGTTTATTTTTCATTAATTCGTTTTCCAATTTTAAACTTTTCTGAATTTTTTTGCATTTTATGTTTATCGTTCAACTTTATAAAAAGCTGTGCTGCTATGAGGGAGACTATTACTGCCAGAGCAGAAAAACCTTCTTTGTTCTTTAGTCCCGGCAGCAACTGTACAACTACCACGGATGTTACTACAAGTGATGCAGACAGGGCATAGAGCATGGCACTGCTTTTTGCAGTAACTTCGCCTTCTGCAATTATTTCAACATAATCTCCTTCTTTAACATTGTCTTCAACATGCTTTTCTATGCGTGTAGAATAGTGTTTGCAGCCGGCGGAACAATTTCTGCAGTTATCACCGCAAGGGAGCACTTTTTTAATGTATATGGTTGCAGTTGTGCCTTTCTTTTTTTCAATTTTGCCTATGAGAGCCATTAAATTTTTCCTTTCGATAATTATTAAAAAGTATTAAAGCTATGAGAATATTTTTACCCTGTTTCTAACATTTCAAATTTTAAAAAATTGTAACAAATAAAAAAGGACTTAAGTCCTTTTATGACAAAGTTGTTTCAATAATCTAGTAGAGGACTACTGTCCTCCCGAAGATAACAAAATTATTGGCTTAATAACACGGGCGGATACAAGATCCGCCCCTACGGTTTGTGAAAATCAGGTTTATCAATAGTCTTTGGACTTCAGTTCTTTTTATTCTACTATTTCAATTTGAACTTCATTCAACCAGTTTATGAGCTCACTCTTTTCAAAAGGCTCCATGTGACCAAACAATGCAGTTTCAAATTCAAGTTCCTTGAACTTTTCAGTAAGGCTTAATAGCTTATGTTTGTAATAGACAGGCTCTCCGTGATGGAAATCCTCGCTTATGATATCACCTATGAATATTGTTTTTTCCTCCGGAATGAATACAACAACGCAGTCATCGGCATGTGAGCTGTCAAGCTTCATTGCTTGGGCAACAATACCACCCAGATTTATGCTCAAATTTTCTTCAAACACAATGTCAGCAGTTGTAACGTTTATTTCTTTCCTGTCAGGATATTCCCTGCGTATCATTGTATCACAAAACTCTATGTCTTCTCCGGACTTAAGTCTTTCTTCCATTGCTTTATCAGACCACTGCCACTTGCTCATATTTTCAAGATACTCGTTTGTTCTCCTGCATACAATGCTTGGTACATCAACATACTTCATGCCATATGTGTGATCCCAATGTGAATGTGTTATGACAACAAAATCCGGATATTTGAGATTTTCTTTTTTAATTTCCTCCATGAATAATTCAACATGTTTCTTCGAATTTCCTGCATCAACCATGAGAGAATATTTTTCTCCCTTTACATAACCTAATATCGGTCTGTCAGTTTCCTCATTAAATGGCAGGTAATATATTTTATCTGTTAATTTTCTAAGCATATTATCTCCTTAACTTTATTCATATCTCAGTGCTTCTATGGGATCTGCCTTTGCAGCCTTTCTCGCAGGATAGTACCCAAAAAATATGCCGATTATCATGGCAAAAGCAACTGCTGCAACAACAGATACTGGATTTACAACTATTGGTATGGAAATAAAAGAGCCTCCAATCATTACAAGCCCGATGCCAAATGCTGTTCCTGCAATACCGCCTATGGCTGAAAGAGTTGCAGATTCTATTAAAAACTGAAAGAGAACGTCTTTCGTCCTGGCCCCAAGGGCTTTTTTAATTCCTATTTCTCTGGTTCTTTCTGTAACTGATACAAGCATGATGTTCATTATTCCTATGCCCCCAACAAGCAGGGATATGGCAGCTATGCAGGCAACTGCTATGGACATTCCTCCAACAATGCTGTCAACCTGTGCCTGATCTTCTTCAACAGTGTAAAATGTGTAATTTTCAGGATTTCTGTTTTTCAAATTTGCAATGAAGTTAAGCATTTCATCTCCAGACTGTTCAACGGAATATTTTTCAGCAACAAACACATCAAGGCTGTAAAAACCGTAGGCTGACGAAAATGCCATGGTATATGGCACAAAACTATCCACATATTCATCCTGCCCCTGAAGAAGAGACAGAACCGGTGATTTTTCTTCTTTGTATACTCCAACCACCAAAAGGTCTTCCATGCTGTTGTCAATTTTAACCCGCGCTGTCATTCCGGTTGCATTTTCTTTTCCAAACATCTTTACAGCAGCATTTTGCTCAAGCACAATCACTCTTGATTTCCTGTCAACATCGTTTTTGTTTATCATTCTGCCGTAAAGCATTTTCACTTCCTGCACGCTGTCATATCCATAATCCACGCATGCCATTCTAAGTTTCACAGTGTTTTTTTTAATTGTAACATCACTTCTTAAATTTTCGTTAATGCCTAGGTATTCAATTTTATCCCCAAACCTTTCCTTTAGCAGCTCAATGTCATCGAAGTAGAAAAAGTCAGTGGACCTGAAGTCGTCAATGTTGCCCACATAAAGGACTGCTCTGTTTTTGCCTATTCCCTTGTATATGTCATCCATAACTCCCTTCATGCTGTCTCCTATTGAAACTATTGCAATTACTGAGCTTATTCCAATTATTATTCCAAGCATGGTAAGGAGCGAACGCATTTTATTTGAAAGAATAGACCGGAATGCTATTTTAATGTTCTCCAGCCACATTATATTCACCTTCCTTCCTGCTGTCTTTTATAATTTCACCATCTTTGAACATTATAACTCTTTTTGCATGTTCTGCAATGTCTGCTTCGTGTGTTACCAGTATAATAGTGTTTCCTTCCTTATTGAGCTCCTTGAATATGTTTATTATTTCTTCCGAAGACTGTGTATCCAGATTTCCTGTTGGTTCGTCTGCAAGTATTATGGGAGGATGATTTGCCAGGGCTCTTGCAATGGCAGCTCTTTGTTTTTGCCCCCCTGAAAGTTCATTTGGAAGGTGGTCTATCCTTTCTCCAAGACCAACTTTATTAAGAAGCTCAAGTGCTCTTTCATGCCTTTCTGATGTCTTTATCTTTGCATAAATCATAGGAAGTTCAACATTTCTTATAACATTGGTTCGTGGAATGAGATTGAATGCCTGAAAAACAAAACCAATTTTTTTATTTCTAATGAGAGACAGCTCATCTGTATTTTGTTTTTCTATTTCGAGTCCGTCAAGATAATATTTGCCGGTTGTGGGCCTGTCCAGGCAGCCTAAAATATTCATGAGCGTTGACTTTCCTGAGCCTGAATGTCCCATTATAGCAATAAATTCTCCCTTTTCTATTTCAAGGTTCACGTTTTTTAAAGCATGAACTTCAACAGATCCTGTTTTGTATATTTTATTTAAATTTACGATGCTGATTAACTTTTCCATAGGGCACCTATTTGTCTTCTTTATTTTCTTCGTTAAGTGATGCTGCCATGCCGTCAGTCAATGTGTTGTCGGGATTCACCACAACATTCATTCCTTCTTGAAGACCTTCTCCCCATATTTCAGTTTCCAAGTCTGTTTCAAGACCAATTTCAACAGCAACGGATTTAACAGTCTTGTCATCATTCAGGATAAAAATTTTATGATTTTCATTTTCATCCTGCAGAATTGCTCCGGCTGGAACAGCAAAAACATTTTCTGACTTGTCAACATTGATTTTGGCAGATGCAATTACTCCAGCTATAAGGGTGTCAGGTTTTTTAACAATATCAATTAATACAGGAATTACTCTTTCCATATTGTTGCTGTCCTTTTGCTCAGCTGTAGGTGAAATTCTTGCAACTGTCCCTTCAGCAAACTCGTTTCCAAGAATATCAGAATAAACTTTAACAGTCTGACCGTTCTTGATTTTTCCAATGTCAAATTCGCTTATGGATACTTTCATCTGTAGATTTTGAAGATTTTCAACAACAAACATGGCTTTTTCGTCCTCTGTGTCCTTTGCATATCTTCCTATGTTTACATTGACTCTAGTGACTGTTCCGTCAATAGGACTTTTTATGTATATTTTATCAAGGTCTTCTTTTTTCTCTTCAAGCTGCTGTCTTTGTATTTCAAGTTGTTTTTCTTCAGCGCTGCTTAAAGACACCTTTCCGTTTACAGCATTATATCCTTCAACATTTTTTCTAGCTTCCACAAGACTTGTTTCTATTTTTTTAAAGTTCTCTTCCGTTATTATATCATTTTCGAAAAGAGCCTTGTTGCTTTCATAGCTGTCTTTCACATTTTCAAGTTCCAGGACTGCCTTGTCATACTCAAGCTGCAGGGATTTCAGCTTCTCCTGCTGCTGAAGATATGTAAGCTCGATTTGATTTTCTTCTGTCTTGATTTGTTTTTCAAGCTCTTCGCTGTCAAGAACTGCAAGAACCTGGTCCTTCTTGACAATGTCGCCTTCCTTAACCTTTATGTCTATAATTTCATAGTTAAGCGCCGAAACAACATCAGCCTTTTCTATACCTTCCAAAGGTGCCTTAACAGATATGATCTGTTCAATGGTCTTTTTCTCAAGAGGTGCAACATTTGCAACAAACACATCCTCTGTCTTTGAATTGTTCAGCATGTTGAATACCACTATTACTGCAGCTAAAACAATAAGTAAAATCACTATTTTTTTTCGTGTAAATATTTTTTTCATTTCCCTCTCCTAATTATAATTCAATTTAACACTATTTTTAAATCCGGTAAAATCAAGCTTTAAATAATCCATGTTATCTTGTTTCACGGTGTTTATTGCCTTAATATTCCGGTATGTGTTGTCTATTTTCATATTTTCAAAGCCAAAGCCTACAAAATTGTAAAAGCTAATTCTGCATTCACCGTCTTCATTTTCTTCAAGCACTGCTGCTACATCAAATCCAAGTCCGAAATAATCTCCAAATGCTATGTCTTTTAATTGCCACGAACTAAAAAATGAACCCAACCATTTCTTATTTAGTTTTTCTCCATCCCAGGAATAAAAAAACGGTCTTCTCATGACATTATTATAAAACACCGTTTCTTTCTCGACGCCTATAAATATGTCAGACATACTATCATTGTCAAGATTACATGCTTCAATATTCCATGGCAATATATCAGAAAAATCTTCCCTGAAAATTTCCTCGGCAATAATCTTTCCTGCTGAAATTTTCACGTCATAAAAAACAGCATGTTTTGTCTTTGTCAGAGCAATGATTTCATCGTCTTTGTCGCTGTCAATATCATAAAAGTTATAATCAAACAGTCTTTCTTCAATTAATTTTTCTATACTAAGATTGTGCATTGAATAAATATATCCGCCAGCTTCAAATAAATTATATGTTACTCCATCTTCTTCAATGCATAACTCAGGCTGCCTTGTAAAAAACCAGACAGCCACAAGCGATGAAAATATTAAAATTGTGAGTTTCTTTGTCATTTTAACCAGTCAAGCTCCATATTTTCTTTAATTGAAACATTGTTGCTTTCTGTGGAAACAAACGAATTTGTCCACTCCGGCTTTGAAACTACAGGTAGATCAGGTTCTTCAATTTCAATAATTTCATAGTAATCTGAGTTTGGAAGCGACTCAATATCTGTTTCTTCATACTGGCCCGTTGCAGGATTTAATGCCATAACAACCTTTCTAATGCCAAGCATGTTATGCCATTTTAAGT
This sequence comes from Sedimentibacter sp. B4, assembly GCF_000309315.1. Lineage (NCBI taxonomy): Bacteria > Bacillati > Bacillota > Tissierellia > Sedimentibacter > Sedimentibacter sp. B4. Next base: position 22,560 of record NZ_CANG01000008.1, on the reverse strand, counting down.
CCGTAAGTCTTTCATGGGACAAGAATTCATAATAGTTGAAAAGAGCACCCCTGGCAAGATACGTCTTTCCGTTTGTGCGGCATACAACATAAATTTCAAGAGGCAGTCCATTTCCTATTTCAAGATAATTTGATGCAGGGTAAAGTGAATTTGGAGCAATTGTTGCTATGTCTGCAACAATAGCTGTAGTATAATCATTTCCTGCATCAATATTTTTTTCCCACATCATGTAGTTCATTATCTGAACCATGCTGTCGATTCTTCCCCCGTATGTATAGAGCATATCATTTTCTTCAGCTGTAATTTCCTGGTTTGTAAGTTCCTTTACGGATACGTTCATCAGAACTTCCTGCATTTCTATGATGCTGTCAAGAACATTAGCCGATTGTTCATTTAACATATTCCTGATTCTAAGGTGTTCTTTTGTATACTCAGTAAGCCATTTTAGACTTGCATATACTTCTGCGTTAGGCTCAACATAATTGTAAGGAATGCTTAAGTCAGGTCCTCCCCCCATTTCTGCAACAGCCTGTTTCATGTATAAAATTGTGTCATGCTTAAGTTCTGCGTAACTTCCAAGTGCAGTGTGAATATTCTTGTCAGTCCATTTTTCACTTCTCATGAACTTTGGCATTCCATCTGTTTTTTCATAATTTGCAGCTGAAGATTTTATGGTCCATAGCCAGCCTTTGTACAAATCCTTCTGCCAATCATCAGTTGTAAAACCTTCTTGTTTTTGTCTAAGCAGATTTAAATTGTATTCGTACTTGTTCCACTTTATTTTAGGCTGATAGTACTTATCAAGAATTTCTTCAGCTCTTTCACTTCCAAGAGATGCAACAACATCAAGTCCTGAAGGTACAGGACGCTGTATTGGTTCCATGAGATTTTGAAGAGATTCTGCATCAAATGAATATCTTTGGCCCATGAAGCGGAACTGCCTGCCCGCAGGGGCTGTAGACTCTGTATATTTAGGCTTTATTTGAGGCTGTGGAAGAAGAAGAGCAGCCTTAAGAAGATCATCATTGTATGAGCTGTCTTTGAATTTGTTCAAGTCCGGGTCAGCTCCGTACACTTTAACTACCATATCCCTCAATTCAAACAAACCCAAATCATCAGACATTCCTGTGTAAAGAGCAGTTGTGGAATATATGTTTTCAAAGTCCTTGAAGATTTCTTCCTTTTCCAGTGCAAGGCATGTGATTGTCATTGCAATTGTAAGATTTTCCATGTCAAGCTCAGGCTCTATTTTTGTTTCATCAAAAATAGGAAAGCCGCACAATCCATACCACATCATTGCTTTAAAATATTTTTCAAGTTTCTCATTGCCTGCATAATGTCCTCGAACTGTGAACTGGGAATAATCAAGATCTTTATTAGTTATGGGTGATTTTGAATATCCTTCTGCTGCAACTATAAGATTTGTTTCTTTTTGTGCAAGAGAAATAACTTCTTCTGGAACATCAATGGACGAGGTATCTATGTCAAGCAGCATGTCTGCAGTCAAAAAATAAGCTGCAACAGATTTAAGTTCTTCTCTCATATTACTAAGCTTTTCATCTTTGTATGCTTCAATGCTTTCAATGAGCATGTTTTTCGAAATGTTTTCAAGCTTTTCATATAGAACTGATGATTCCACCATTTTCAGCGAATTGTCAAAATAAAGTCGGTACATATGAAGTGCGGAATCAACTGTTATGAAAGTTGGGATTTGCTTGTAAAGAGAACTTTCGTACAAATGATGCATCTTTAAAGCTTCATAGCTTGGTTTTAAAACCACAAAACCATCCTGATAAATTGCAGTTTTCTGATTGTCAGTAAAGCCTTCAAACTGCCCGGCATTGAAAAGCTCAACCAAATCTTGGTTAAGTCTCACTTCTTCAGCCTGAGGTTTAAAATCCGGAAGATCATAGGGTACCTTAACGTTGTACAAAGAAATATCAAGGTTCCAAGCTGTTGGAATCTGCTTTTCATCTTCCTGCTCAGGTTTTTCGTCAGTATAGTCTTCAGTTTTATTTGTTCTGTCGGAACATGATGTTATAGCAATACTCATAACAACAAGCAGAAACAAGAATTTAGTAAACTTTTTCACTATATACCTCCCTTGATAGCTTATGCTATACAGCCAAGAGCCATTACTACGGGCTATTAATTTCTTTCCTGTATTACTACATGCACCGTATCTCCAGCTTGTTTGCCGATTTTCGCACGTATGTCTTTCTTAAGTCCTATAATGTGGCCAGGAGTTCCCATTCTCACAAGACTTCCGTCATATTCTACTCCGTCAAATACAGCATGGACCTTGACCCTGCCCTTACCGAATTCATTTTTTACATCATAAGGAAATTCCACATAGGCTCCGTCAATATCCGGAACCTTCATAATAACTGCATCAAATTCATACTTCTTTTCGTTCATACAATCTCCTTTTCTGAACACTCAAAAAGCTTAGTTCTCAGATGATTTCTTGCATTGTTTAGTTCACAGTACAATGTTTGTTTGGAACATTTAGCTGCAACTGCCAGATCATCGATCTTAAAACCAAGCATGTCTCGCCACACTATGGCAGCCCTGTTTATGGGCTCAAGAGACAACACGGCTTTTTGCAGCATTAAATTCTCTGATACTATATCATTTGATGCTTTATTGAAATAAAATGTTTGAAAATCAGGTTCAGAAAGAAATATTTTCAATATTTCCATGGCTGTATCCTTTAGTACAATTGAAGGAATGTCCCCAGTATTCATTTTTGGTGCAGTATTTTCAATTGCTAAAACTGCCATTTGGCTGGCAATACGTTCTTCGCCTGTCAATCGGAAAGCAATTGTATACACTTTGCAAAAGTACTCATTATTTCCCAAGGTATACCTCCATTGTAAATTTATCTCATTGACTATATCACAAAAAATTACAATGTGCGCGGAGTTGTAATAATTAATATGACTTCATGTAAAAACTTAAGCCTTGGCTTCTGAGCAGTAATTGTATATTAAGACATCAGCAAAAAACATATTGTCGCTGTGATGTATGGACATTGTACCATTGTAATTTTCAACAGATTTCATAACGCTGTTAAGTCCTATACCATGTTTTTCCTTATCTGTCTTTGTTGAATCAAGTTTTCCGTCCTTATAGTTCAGCTTTCCATCAAAGCTGTTTGCAATGTTTATGTAAAGAACATTTCTTTCCAGCTCTGCATTAACTCTTACCACCTTTTCTTCAGCTTTTGCCGCCGCTTCAATGGCATTGTCAAGAAGGTTTCCGAGAACAACGCTTAAGTCAAATGGCCTTATGTTCAACTTGTCCGGAACTTTTAGGTTTATTTCTGATTTTATTCCATGCATCCTTGCCTTGTCTATTTTATAATTAATAATGCTGTCAAATTCTGCATTTCCTGATTTTGCATATTCTCCTGAATAATTGATGTAATCAATCATTGTGTCAAGATAATCTGAAGCACCTTCCTTATCTCCGCCTTCAATTAGCATTTTAAGTGAAAGTACATGATTTTTTATGTCATGCCTTATTGTTTTTATATTTTCCTGAGATTGATTTATTATATCCAGCTGTTTAATATATGCATTGTTTTGCTGCAGCAATATGAGTTTATCCATTTTTTCGTCATAAGACTTCATGAGAGCATCATAAAGGTAAAAAACAAAAATATTAATTATGAACAATATGACAATGCTGGCTGTCATACCTGTAAGATTATTAGGATTAACCTGTGTCATAAGCATAAGAGCTGAAACAAGTGTACCTGCAGGTATAACAAAAATAGACAGCCAGTGCAGATACGAAACATTGATATTGTTCCTAACCATTTTAAAATTCGAAATAAAGAGCACAACAATGTATGAAACTATTTTAATGCTTACCATTCCTGATATTACGGCCAGGTCCTTGTCCCTGGAAATAATGCTTACATCAAAATGCTGCATTATTAGTATTACAAGTGTTTCTATTATCATAAGAACCGTGTACACAGAAACAGCTGCAATAAGCCTTGTTTTCATTGAAGAATGATAATTGTACGTAAGAAGAAAAAACATTATCAGATTAGCCGCAACATTCACTACAGGATTGTTAAATGCAAGAAATAAAAGGTTTATTATGAAGTAATAAGCTGCATATGAAACGAATTCAATCTTTTTATCCGTTCCTGTACGGTCGAAAAAAACACTGATGAATCGGAAGATAATATAGGCACCAAACAAATTTACAATCAAGTACACTATTGTGGCACTACTTGTCATGATTCAGCCTCTGCTTCCTTCTAAGCAGCTGTTCTCTAACAGCCTTTCTGTTGTTCTGGCTTATTGTAAGTGTTTCTTTGTTGGACATTTTAACATAATCATAAGTGTATTCTATAACATGGTTGAAATTAATCAGATATGATTTATGTATCATTATAAAATCCTGGTTTCTCAATTTTTCTTCAACTTCTGAAAGCTTGCCGTAAAACGACTTAACATCATCCATTAAAATGATGTTTACCTTTCTTCCGTCACTTTCAAAATACAGTATATCTCCAACAGAAACGCTGAAATTAACATTACCGTTTTTATACTCATAAAAATGTTTGCTTTCACCTAAGATTTTGATTGCTTTGTTTACAGCAGCTTCTACCTTGTTTTTCGAAACAGGTTTAATTAGAAAATTAAGAGGCCTCACTTCAAATAAATCCATGGCATAGTCTTCTCTCCCAGATATATAAACAATCTGAGTTGTTTCATCGTTCATTTCATCACGGATTTTTTTGCCCACTTCCACTCCGTTTAAATCACGCATTTCGATATCCAAAAAAATCAGATTATATCTATTGTTTTTCTTTAAATATCTGTACAGTTCCTCACCGGAATAAAACACTTCCACTTCATACTGTTCATTGGTCTCTTCTTCAATGTCAGTCAGCATATCTTCAAGCTGCTGGCATATGATTTTATCATCGTCACAAATTGCAATTCGCAACATACTATCCCCGCTATCAATTGAAAATTTTATTATTTGATGTTAATTATATCATAATACAAATTGTTTTTCATCTAATTAATTAAGATTAGGTATAAATATTTATTATACAAAGAAATTAATCCAAACTTATTTCTATTGTACATTCCATATTTTGTGAAATATAATACAAGTGTTGGAATTACTTATATTAGGAGGAAATAATGGAAAAGGAAGACATGATTCAAAATGAAAAAGTGCCTTTTTTTGAAAGCAAAAAAGGTATTATTTTAACAGGCAGTATTGTGGGTCTCATAGCAGTGCTGCTGGTTGCTCTTGGAAATCCCAAGAACATGGGTTTTTGCATTGCATGTTTTGAAAGAGACATAGCAGGAGCATTGGGGCTTCACAGAGCAGAAATAGTTCAATACATAAGACCAGAAATAATAGGACTGATTTTAGGAGCTTTTATATGTTCCGTAGCCGGCAGAGAATTTCAGTCTAAGGGAGGTTCATCACCAATTACAAGGTTTTTCCTTGGTATGGCTGTTATGGTAGGAGCTTTGATGTTTTTAGGGTGCCCTCTTCGAATGGTACTGAGAATAGGAGGAGGAGACCTGAATGCTGTTGTGGGACTTGTTGGTTTCGCAGCCGGCATAGGTGTCGGAATAATATTTTTAAATAAAGGATTTACACTGAAAAGAAATTACAAAACATCTTCATTTGATGGATATATCATGCCTGCATTTGCCGTTTCGCTGCTTGTTCTTTTAATATTAGCTCCGGCATTTATCTTCTTCAGCAAAGAAGGTCCAGGCTCCATGTATGCTCCAATGCTCGTATCATTGGCTGCAGGTCTTGTTGTCGGAGCACTTGCACAGAAAACAAGGCTTTGTATGGTTGGTGGTATGAGAGATAAAATTATGTTCAATGAAAATTACCTGCTCCTAGGCTTCATAGCAATAATAGTTGTCACTGCTGCAGGCAACATGGCCATGGGAAATTTCAAACTTGGCTTCACCGAACAGCCCATAGCTCATACAGACGGATTGTGGAACTTCATGGGAATGCTTCTTGTGGGCTGGGGATCAGTACTTCTGGGGGGCTGCCCTTTAAGACAACTTATCTTGTCAGGAGAAGGAAATTCGGATTCAGCTGTTACTGTTATGGGAATGATAGCAGGAGCTGCTGTGTGCCACAACTTTGCTCTAGCTTCAAGCGGAAAAGGACCTACAGCAAACGGCCAGACAGCTGTAATAATATGCCTCGTTATGCTGTTAATATTGTCCATAGCCAACTCAGATCTTGTTAAAAAAAATAATTAGAGGTGAATTATGAAAATAGATACATGCGGAACATCTTGTCCTCAGCCAGTCCTGATGACAAAAAAAGCACTGGAAACAAATCCTGGTTCTGTTGAGGTAATTGTGGACAACAACACTTCCAAAACAAACGTAAAAAAATTTCTCACAAGCAAGGGATATTCCGTGGAAATTGAAACTCACGACGACATTTCCACCATTAAAGGATTAAAATGAATTATACAATAGTATTTTTCACACATTCCGGTGCAATCAAATTTGAGAAAAAAATGATTAAAATGAACATTTCCTGTTTACTGCAGCCAGTGCCCAGAAAATTAAGCTCCAGCTGCGGAATTTGTGCAAGAATAAATTATGATGGCAGTATAACAGATTTGATTGAAGCTGAAATTGAAAGCATATTCAAAGACATCTCAAAAAACCAGTATGAAATAATGTATGACAGTCACGGAGCATAAAAAGTGTTAATTTTCAAACTAATTTGCACTATAAAACACGGTTACGATGAATTGATGCCATAGTCAAAAGTTTCAAAATGATTGTACAAGTATTACTGAAAATGAAAAATACAATAAAGACCTTTTGACATAACGATTATATCAAAGGTCTTTTATTGTACAATACGCATTGTTATAGTGCGCTTACTATATTTAATGAATCTCGTTTACTTACAAGCTACTACTTCAATTTCAACTAAAGCATCCTTAGGTAATCTGGCAACTTCTACGCACGATCTTGCTGGAAAATCACCTTGGAAGAATGCTTCATACACTTTGTTAATTCTTGGGAAATCATTCATATCCTTGATAAAAACAGTAGTCTTAATAACATTTGCTGGATCTACACCCGCTGCTTTAAGAATTGCAAATACGTTTTTCAAAGATTGTTCGGTTTGAACTTCAACATCATCAGACATTAATCCTGTTTTATAATCTATAGGTAGTTGTCCTGAAGTATAAACCATTCCATTTACTTCTATAGCTTGAGAATATGGTCCAATTGCTGCAGGAGCCTCTTCTGTAAAAATAATTTTCTTCATTAATTTATCTCCATACCTTTGTTTTTTCTGAGAACTTTACCAGGTCTTTTTCCAGTGTCCTCTCCTTCTTTTATTACTACTTCTCCATTTACAATTACATACTCAATTCCCACTGGATATTGGTTAGGTTCAGTGTAATCACCTTTATCAATGATATTATCATAATCAATTACTACTAAATCTGCCTTATACCCTTCTTTTAGTAAGCCTCTGTCTTTTAATCCTAAAACAGCAGCAGATTTACCTGTCATTTTGTATATAGCAGTCTCTAAAGTGAAGGATTTTTCATCTCTAACATATTTACCCAATACTCTTGGGAATGCTCCAAACAATCTTGGATGAGGCTTCCCACCCATAATACCATCAGTACATACATTTTGCTCAGGCCTGCTCATTATAAGTTTGACATGCTCTTCGGTACCGTAGAAGTCTACTAATCCAACAATATTTTCTTCTTCAAGAATTACATCAAATATTGCATCAAGAGGATCTTTGCCTTTGCATTTACCAACTTCAATAAGATTCTTTCCAACAACATCTTGATTTTTTTCTGAACCGACAAATGTTACGAAAATACCATCTAAGCCTGCAAATTCAACAAAATTATCCCATCCAGGTATTCCTTTGGCAATATCTTCTTTCATCTTTTCTCTTAAGTCAGCATCTTTTAATCTTTCTAACAATTTATCTGTACCGCCATCATGAACCCAAGGCGGAAGAATAACACTCATCATTGTGCTTCCAGCAACGTAAGGATATTGGTCGTAAGAAACAATCATTCCCTCTTCTTTTGCTCTATCTAATCTGTCTAAAACCTTAGGGAATTTATCCCAATTGTTTTTACCGCATACTTTAAAGTGTGAGAAATGAACTTTACATCCACTTTCCTTACCTATGGTTAGTATTTCTTCCATTGAATCTAAAATTGAATCTGCTTCGCTTCTTTGGTGTGTTACAAATACTGCATCTTTGTCATGTAATACTTTACCTAATTGAATAAATTCATCAATATCAGCATAGCAGCAAGGTGGATATATCATACCAGTTGACATTCCAAATGCACCTTCATCTATAGCTTTAGCTAAATTAGCTTGCATTAAAGTCATTTCTTCTTCAGTTGGTTTTCTGTTATCCAATCCCATGGAAATCATTCTTACATTTCCATGTGGAGCTAAATATGCAACATTAGGTCCTAAACCTACTTTTTCGATTCTCTCAAGATAATCAGCAACACTTCTCCAAGTCCACTCTACGTCATATTCTCCTTCAAGACCTTTCATAGCCTTTATCCAAGAAGATAGATTTTTATCATCAACCGGTGCAGGTCCCATACCATCTTGGGCAACCAGTTCAGTAGTTATACCTTGTCTTATCTTTGGAGTTAATAATGAATCCTTGAACAATAGCATACTTGAATGACTATGAGTATCTATAAATCCTGGTGCCACTACTAAACCTTTAGCATCAATAATTTCAGCATCCTCACATTGAAGATTCTCTCCGATTTTTTCTATCTTATCTCCATCAAGAAGAATATCTCCATAATATGAGCTGTTTCCACTACCATCAACTATTAAACCATTTTTTATTAGTTTCTTCACAATGTTCACCTCTTCTATTTCGTTTATTTTCACATCAACGTTCATTATTTATCAGATAACTCAATCATAGGTTGAGGCTTCACTCCCATACTTCTATCAATTGCTGAAACTAAGAAGATTACAGCAAATGCAACCAATCCTCCCGGAACCATAGCATTTAATCCGTAAGGAGTTTTTAATACATATATCCAATATGCTGCTACTGCTGTTCCAGTAACTATTGAGTAGAATCCAGCTCTCTTAGTAACATTTTTGTAGAATAACCCACAGATAAATGCTGCAAATGGACCGGCACTTCTAAGTGCAAATGCACCCATCATAACACTGATTATATTTGATGCTGTTATTGCAATAAATAATCCAACACTACCTACTACAACCATTGTGATTCTTGATATCCAAACTTCTTTTAAGTCATCACGAACACCCTTGTTAATGTAAGGTCTAAATATATCGTTAGTAAACATAGTAGCTGTACCTATCATATTTCCTGAAGCACTACTCATTGTAGCAGCTACAACAGCAGCTAATACAATACCTGAAACTATTGGTGGTGCAAAAGTAATTGTTGCTTGAGCCAATGCATTTTTTTGAGCTCCATCAGCAGCAAAACCATCAATAGCAACATAAGCGACTAATCCTAATATAGCAGGTACTATTGCATAAGCAGCTGATACTAATCCAGCAATTACTGATCCAACTTTAGCTGATTGTCCATCTTTTGCAGAACAATAAGTTTGAACTATTTCTTGTCCTGTTGGGAATGTCATAAAGTACATGGCTATATATCCTATGATTGTTGGCAGACCAATTTTTGTCATGCTTACAAAGTTATAATTATTTCCTGATACATCTGTCATAGCGCTTGCTTTGTCAAACAGTGCTGAGAAACCACCTACTGCACTATTGTTAACTACTATAAACATAGCTATAGTCATACCAATAGTAATAAATAAAACGTGCATCATATTTGCTGCTGTTACTGACTTGTATCCACCTATCATAGTGTATAGAATTACTATTATCGTAGTTATTATAGCTGCTATATTAAACTCAAAACCTGTTACTACATTAATTATTGATGCTGTAGCTATAATTTGTGCTCCAGTAGCCATAAATAATGCTGTAATAGATGTTAACGCTGTAAATATATGTGACCCTTTACCATATCTTTTACTTATAATCTCTGGAACTGTACTTGCTTGTGCTTTTCTAAAGAATGGAGCTATAAATGAAACTAAGACAAATCCAATACCTGCTGCAATTACATACCAACTTGCAGAAAGACCATACTTGTATACATTTGTTGCTATGCCAGTAGTACTTGCACCACCAGTATTAGCAGCAAATAGTGTTCCTGCTAAAACTAACGGTCCTAAAGATTTACTTGCCATTAAGAAATCATCATTACTTTGTTTTTCAGCTTTGTTTCTCTTTCTTTGTGATACGAATAACCCTAATGCTACTGTTGCTGCCATGTACAACAAGATAATAATAAGCGCTGTAATTTGTGTGCTGTTCATAAAATTGCCTCCTAGTTAAATATTATTTTAGTAACGCGTTCATAACACCGTAATAGCATTGCGTAACAGATGTTAGTTGTTCCACTTCAATATATTCATTAACAGTATGAGCAAGATTTTCCTTTGATGGTCCAATTCCTAATGTCTTTATATTTGCTTCTCCTGCATAATGACTGCCATTTGTACAGAAATTATACTGTGTGATGGTTGGATCAAAGCCCATTGATTTTAATTCAGCGTACACATTCTGAACAAATTCTTCACTCTCATCATATAACCATCCCGGGAAAAATCTTTCTCCCTCTATTTCATTTCCTGTGTAGCACATTTCTTTACCAACAGAATATGATGCTTTAGCTTTTAACTCCGGATCCTTTTTCATCATTTCATCTAATAATTGGTTAATTGGAGCAAGAACACTTTCTTTAGTTTCTCCAACCAGTAATCTTCTATCATAAGTTGCTTTACAGTATTCAGGAACTACAGATGCTCCAGGGTAGGGGCTAGATTTAACGTCTACTAATTCAAGGATTCCATCTCCCAATACTTCATGATGAGTAGGAGTTAATTTTCTAATTTCACCAATTACTTCTGCCATTTTATATACGGCATTTATTCCTTTTTCTGGATTGGCAGAGTGGCAAGGAACACCAAATGTCTCAATTACAATTTCTCCTCTTCCTCTTTGACCAATTTTAATATTTAGCTGAGAAGCTTCTCCTATTACTACATAATCTGGATTTATTCTCTTTGATATTTCTCTTGCAGCAACACCTTCAAAACATTCTTCATGAACTACTCCAGCTACGAAAATATCTCCTGCAAAATCCTTTTTAGTATCTTCTGCAAAGTTTGCAGCTGCACAAACCATTGCTGCTACAGCACCTTTCATGTCTGAGGTTCCTCTTCCGTAAATCTTTCCATCATGAATTTCTGCAGCAAATGGAGGATACTTCCATTCAGTCTCATTAGAAACAGGAACGGTATCAATATGTCCATCAAATACTATTTTCTTTCCTGGTTTATTGCCTTTTATATGCCCAATAATATTTCCATACTTATCAACAACTACATCATCAAATCCTAATTCTTCAAATGCCTTTTTAAGTTCTTCAGCAACCTTGTCCTCTTGTCCTGAGTAACTTGGCGATTGAACAAGTCTTTGGCATAATTCTATTACAGTTTGTTCTCTTTCCTTATTAAACATTAATTTCACCTCTTAAAATTCTTTCTTCTCATAGCTTGGATACTTGCCGTTCCAAACAATATCTTGATAGCTTGCTTTATCAGTGTCCCCTTCAGTACTAAAGAATAATATCTTAGAATTCTCATTCAGGTTAAGCTTTTCTTTAATATCTTTAAGATGTGGATTTGTCATTATTTCTGCAACACATCCTAAAGTAGCCGCTCCACTTTCTCCAGATATTACTTTCTCATCTCCTTTTGGAGGATTCCCCAAAATTCTCATTCCTTCAGCAGCAGTAAAATCAGGGCATGAGATAAAGTTATCTACATAATCTTTAAGAATGTCCCAACCAATTGTACAAGGTTCTCCACAAGCTAAGCCCGCCATTATTGTGTCCATGTCCCCTGTTACTATTCTAAGTTGTCCATCATTTGCTTCTGCAGTCCTATAAAGACAATCTGCTTTATTTGGCTCCACAATGGTTATTATTGGCCTGCTTTCACCATAAAAAGATGAATATAGTCCTGTGATTGCAGCAGCCATAGAACCAACTCCTGCCTGTAAGAAGATATGTGTAGGCCTTTCTTCGCCAAGAGCTATTAATTGTTCATAAGCTTCATATCCCATGGTACTGTATCCTTGAATTATCCATGTAGGTATGTCCTCATATCCATCCCAAGCAGTATCTTGAACCATTACCCAACCGTTATCTTCAGCCATTTTATTAGCTAATCTAACTGCTTCATCGTAATTAAGTTCAGTAATTGATGCTTCGGCACCTTCAGCTCTTATGTTTTCAAGTCTTTCTTGTGAGCTTCCTTTAGGCATAAACACAACAGATTTTTGCTTTAATTGTCTTGCTGTCCAGGCAACTCCTCTTCCATGATTTCCGTCTGTGGCAGTAACAAATACAATATCTCCAAGCTCTTTTCTAACATCTTCCGATATTAGTTTTTCATAAGGCATTTGATCTATTGTCTTATTTAGTTTTTTTGCCAGGTAATTTCCTATTGCATAGCTTCCGCCTAATACCTTAAATGCGTTAAGACCAAATCTATATGATTCATCCTTAACATAAATTCCACCTAAACCTAGTTCTTTTGCAAGGTTTTTCATGTCTCTCAATGGTGTTTGAGTGTACATAGGGAAACTTTGATGGAAGCTCATTACCTCTTTGGATATATTTTTGTTAAGTATATCCAACGGAAATTTCTTTCCATCTTTTCTTTCAAATTGTACAATCTTGAAGGCTTCTTTCATTGACCTCCTCCTTAAATAAATACTATTATAATTAAATTATCTTTTTTTGATACTAATTATACTATTAATTACAGCAATTCTCATGCCAAGTCTTTAATTCGTGAAAAATTTTTCATGAATTATCCTTTAAAACATTGAAATTATAGTAACTAAAAATTTTAAGAATTAAAAAGACGCTAATAGTAGAATCATTATTAGCGTCAAGATTTATTAAATAATTTCCATAGATTATTTCTCAATTTTAAAATTGATTTCTCATATTAAGAATTTAGTTCTTTTGAATTTCCTCTAAGCGTCTATAATAAGTTGCTAAACTAATTCCTAAAGAATTTGCAGCTAGCTTCTTACCTTCTGTGCTATCTCCGAATACTTGTGCTGCTTTTTTTATCTCCCTCTTTTCCAATTCTTTCAATGGGATAATTGTAGCACTTTCAATATCAGTTTTGTTTCCACTTAACATGTCTTCAAAGAAATCAACAGGTAATGTCCTATTATTAATGATGCCATCTGCCTCCATCATGTTTACCATGAATTCTATAGTGTTTTCTAGTTCTCTAACATTACCTTTCCAGTAATGATTTTTTAGTAAATTCATGGTGTTTGAATCAATGTGACTATATGTTTTGTTTAATAATCTTACATACTTTCTGATAAAATGTTCTACTAGTTCTACTATATCATCAGGTCTTTCTCTTAAGGGTTTAATATTAATGGGAATTACATTTAGTCTATAATATAAATCTTCTCTAAATTTCTTTTTTATCATCATTTCTTTTAGATCTGTATTAGTAGCTGCAATAACTTTTACATCAATAGGGATAACTTGATTTGAACCTATTCTGGTAATATTCTTTTCTTGCAATACTCTTAGTAATTTCGTTTGAAGATAAATAGGCATATCTCCGATTTCATCTAAGAAAATTATCCCTTGGTTTGCTAATTCAAACTTGCCTATTCTACCCTTGGGATCTGCTCCACTAAAAGCGCCTTTTACATATCCAAACAACTCACTTTCCAAAAGAGATTCAGGTATTGCAGCGCAATTAATAGCAACAAATTTCTGATCTTTTCTATCGCTTTCTCTCCATATAGAGGTTGCAACCATTTCTTTACCTGTACCGCTTTCACCAGTAATAAGAACTGTTGAGTTTGATTTTGCTACTTTTTTTATATTATTAATAAGACTCAAAGTCTCATTACTTTTTCCAATAATATTTTTTGTCTCAAATGTTTCATGCGTGGATGTAGCTTCATAAATATCAGTTTTAAATGATTTCATGTCTTTAAATACAAAGATGTTTTTATAAAGTTTATCTTTTAATCCAAGGGAATACATTCCACCAATGGCAAATATGGTTTTACCTTCTATCTCAATTTTATATTCAGCTATATTATTTATTGAGTCTCCTGTGCTGCGTACTGTTATTTCTTTTCCTACTAATTCAGATAAACCCAAGTGTTTTTTTGCACTATCATTATCGGATCTGATTATATTATCATCACCAATTACAACTACACCTTGATCCATATAATTAATTACACTATCAAGAGTATCTATAATTGAGCCAAATATTTCTTTATTTCTTTCTTCCATGACCTTAGCTGAAATAAAATAGGATATTTGTTTAATAAATTCAAGAAATAATTTTTCATTTTGAAGTACTAATGTCTTTTGTTCTTCTGTACTTCCAACTAAACCAATAACTCCAATTATCTCCTCTTCTATCTCTATCGGCATTGAGATTTCAATTTTTTCTTTGCAACTGGTCTTGCTGGGACAACTTCGACAAAGCATATCATCCCCTGGACAATATATCACCTTAGTTTCTCCAGTTTTTAGAATATGCTTATACACATAACCTTCATCTGACATATCAGTACTTATATTACCTGAATAAATACCAGTACCTGCCACTCTAAAAAGATTATTGTCCACTACTTCCACATCTACTCCTGAAACCTTAGATATAACATCAGCATATTGCTGAACTGTATCTTGAATTCTACTTAGGATAAAACCCATACAACCACCCTTTTTAATGTAAATATAAAAAACATATACTAACATTTATTCTATCATTCTTATATCATTTTTACAACGAAGAATTAGTCGCTACAGTAATGAGAAATAAACTTTTTTAGATACCATCTCAATTAATATTAATAATATGGTAATAATACATCATAGATATTAAGCATAAAAGCAAGGCCTTCGCCTTGCTTTATTTTTTGTTGTTAAGATATCTTTTTTTGTATTTAATGGTGCTGTACTTGCTTATTTTATTGATAATTTTGTAATTAGTGAAGCTTCCCACTGCTCCTACAACGGGTATACCCTGTACAAATTTTGATGCCAGCATTGAATCAGACAATATTTTTGATGCTTGTGAAATTTCTTCCTCAAGTTTATTATCCAGCAAAATATGACTGTCAATTTTAGCTGAAATTTCATCAACCCGTTCATTAAGAATTCGCTGCTTTTCACCCTTTGAAAGTGAAGCACATATGATGTTTAAAATATAAATTTTTTCATCATCCAAATCATACACAAAACCATAGCTCAGGGATATTTCATAAATTGTCTTCAATATCATTGCTGTGAAAAGAGGTATGTCCGGAAGCCCCATTCCAAGGAATCCAAGCCCAGCTCCTTCAATTACAGATATGGAAGAGTTTATGATGCTGGCTTTCTCTGCATGTTTGTCTAGCTTTTTCATGGTCCTTCTGTTTACAGAAGTATTCAGCTTAAAATCGTTCATGTTGTGGTCTGACTGAATTTTTACCTTATTATAAAGCTTCTCGATATACTTAGTCCCATTTTTAAAAACAAGCTGAAAAGATTTACAAAAAGCAGCGTTCAAGGTACTTTTAACATTTTCTGGAACTTTCGATTCAACTTTTTCCATGAAAGGCTCAAGCTTTTCATCCAACATGTTTTTTTTAGAGTTCAGTATTTTTCGTTCCTTTTTTTCCAGCTTGTTTAAATGATCATTTATTATTTTCTTCATCGTACCCACCATTCTGAACAGTCACTGTCTTTCCGGCCTCCAGCATAGAGTTATTTTTCATTAATAAAACTGTAAGCATCATGATCAATATTCCTGTACCCATCAACAGGTATTCAATTTTCACCTTATCTGCCACAGGGCCGAAAACAAGCATTGCAGCAGGCATCATTATGCTTGAAATCATGCTCATGACGCTGAACACTCTTCCGAGGAAATTTCCGTCTACCTTCTCCTGCAGCAGCACCATAGCAGGTGTGTTAAAAATTGGCATCGCAGTTCCAAACAGTCCCATGAACAAAATATACACCCAGAAATCAGGAACCAATCCAAGGGCAATTGAACATAAACCCATTACAAGTCCTGACAATGTTATAGTGTAGATTTTATTTTTGAAACCTCCCCAGGATGCCATGATAAATCCACCAGCCATCATTCCCACAGAAAATACAACTTCAATGGCAGTAAGCCTCCATACATCGTCCCCAAATGTCCTTGTAACCTGTAGAGGTGTCAGAAACGCAGAAGGAGAAACCAGTATGTAGTAAACTGCCATAAACATAAAAAACACCTTTAAAAAACCATGTTCTTTGATGTAGATAATACCATCTTTCATGTCTTTTATGTAGCTTGTTTCCTGCCTTTCAAGAGCCCTTTTGTGAGGCTGTACATGAAGAAAAAAGAGTATTACAACAGCTATTAAAGCCGTGAAAACATCAACAAGAAAAATCGTTTCAATTGATGTCACTGTAAGGAGAGCACCGCTTGCCATGGGAGAAAAAAGCGTAACCATGGACTGAATGCTTCCATTTGTAGCCATAACCTTTGTAAGCTTATCTTCAGGAACCATCTGAGGAATAAAGGCATTTACAGCAGGAGTCTGAATTCCGGTTCCAAATGCTCTTATGCTTGATGCTGCAAACAAAAGCCATATTTCTCTGTATCCCGAAAAAAACAAAATTGCCATAACAAGCGTACATACTGCTATGAGCGAATCAGAAAGCATTATTAAAATTTTCCTGTTGTAGCGGTCTGACCACACACCGGCAAATGGCGACAGAAAAAAAACAGGGAGAAAACCGCATATGATTGATATGGTCATCATGAGACCAGACTTTGTCTGAAGGGTTATGTGCCACATTATTGCATACTGAACAAGCGATGATCCAAACAATGATACTGTCTGACTGGCAAGAAAAAGGACGATGTCATTCTTCCAATTTTTTTCAATGTTCACATTTAATCTCCAATCGATATTTTTAAATGCCTCTTTGTTCCGCAAACTGAATTTTTACACCATTGGGGTCAAGTGCAATGAAATATTTAAGATCTGGATTTGGTTGTACCGGACCGGTTTTTATTTCAATGCCCTTTTCCTTTACAATATTTATCATTTCATCAAGTGATTCAACCTTGAATCCCAACGATACAGCATTGCCTGGCTGAATATTTTTAATTTTACTGCTGCATATAAGCTCTAATTTTGTGTCATCTTCTCCCAAAAAACAAATTTCCATTTCAGGTCCTGCATTGAATCTGTTAACCAGTTTAAGCCCTACTACCTCCTGGTAGAAATTCAATGATTCTTCCATATCTCTAACATGAATTGTAGTCCACAAAAATTTCATATTCCCTCCATAATGCATTTTTATTTAAATATAATATAAATATTTAATTCCTGCAATAATTTTCTCTTGTTGCTCTTATTATATTCTACTAATAATAAATTATTTTTTCATTAAATTTCCATAATATCCTCATTAATTAATTTTTTGTATTTCACATAAGTTAAATAATCTTTCTTTCTGAATATACTTTAATAAATTAAGAAAGGCGGTTATATAATGTCGAGAAATTATATGGATAACTTATCTCAACAAAAGACTATGATACTAGCAGGTCAAGGACGGGTATATACTGCACCTGACACTGCGGTGATACGCTTGGGAGTACTGACTACAGGAAATAATCTGCTCCAAATTCAGGCATCAAATGCAAGTGCAATGCAGTCAATTCTTCAAATGCTTCAGAGGATGGGAATATCAGATGTAAAAACATATCAGTATTCCATTGACAAGATATATGATTATGAAGAAGGCAGACAAATAGACAGAGGTTACTCCGTCAGAAACATCCTTGAAATTAGGACGAATAACATTGACATGGCAGGCAACATCATTGATTCTTCCGTAAATGCAGGAGCCAATGTAGTTGAACTCATAACATTTGATGTTTCAAACAGGGAAATGTACTATCAACAAGCCCTTAATATGGCGGTAATGAATGCTTTTGAAAAAGCAAAATCAATTTCTATGAATCTGGGTACAGGAAAAACTCCAATAATTGTTCATATAACTGAAAACAGCTCGTTTCCTATTGAGCCCTACAGGCGTGAGCTTGCTGCTTCAACACCAGTTGTTCCTGGAAGTCTCATAATAGAAGCTTTTGTAACAGCTGAATTTACTTTTTAAATTTGAAAAATGCTTAGTTTCCTCAGTCAATGAAAAGTAATTTAAACTATGTTGGGAGTCCTCGTGACTCCCTTTATATACCACACTTTAGTCAATCAATTGTGTCTCGGATTTTACTTTTTACTTTTCGTCACCAAATATTTCCAGCACAATGGAATAAATACAACAAGAACAGCAGCATAAATCATGGTACCATTATGTATTAACCGAGATAGTGCATGAAGTCCTGCAAACGCACCTGCAATAAGAATGGTAAGCAGCATTTTATCAATTGATTCCTTTTGGTTTGATTCTTCAAGAGGTCTTGAAAAAGGATATTCATAAATGTATACTCTGCCTATGAGCGGCAATGCTGCAATTCCTGCAATAAATACTACAGCAATGTCAAATAAAAATAACTTCTTGAACAATGCAATGTAAATTATTGCTCCAAGCATTTCAACCGGCACCATAAAACGGAATAAGACTGTCTTGAGCACTCCCCTGTACACTTCTTCCATGCGTTCGAATCCAGAAGAAATGTATACATATGAACCCTTCCATGCTGAAGAATAATTGACAAGCCTCACTACAGACGAAATTGCTACAATCACAAAGTATAGATAAAGATATTCAATTCCCGCTGCCTGATATTTTTCGCCTCTTATTCCCATGTTAAAAATCATCAATACAGGAAGAAGTATTCCAGTTGACAAAGCAGGATAAATTTTCAGTTTCAGACTTCTGTCGCTTCTTAATACTGCGTTGGCAAAATGAAATGACTGGTATTGAACATTGCTTCTGCATAAAATTTTCCCTGCAAGTTTCTGAATAAAATGTCTCTTAATTCTTTCTGTTTCACCTGATTCTAGCTTAAGAAGCAGCTTCTCCATAACTTTACTCAGTTTTAGATAAAAAACAAAGCTTATTAATGGAACGACAACAAGCAAAGCCGAAAAAACATAAAGATAAGAAGAATTTCCACCTGAGAATATGATTTCAAATGGAGCACCGAACCATAAAACAGGATTGAAATAATCACAGAAACTGAAATTGTAGTTCATGCTTTTTATTGAAGTAAAATCTATCATCCTGACTGCTACCTGGTATCCTATTGACAACAACACAGTCAGAAGAATTTGTATGGTGTTTATTATATTTCTTAGAAGTTCTCCGTCAAAAAAGCGCAGCACTGCAAAATATATAAAGATTGTCATAATGAATATGAGTAAATCCATAAATATTACTTCAAGCACAAATATGAAAGCAGCAGCTAATCCATATGATAATATGAATACAACCATGGATGGTCCAGCCAGGAAAATATTGAGCCTTACCATGTATATAAAAATGTGAACAAATTTTGAGACAGAGACAGTCCTGCTTTCCACCGGCTTGGTCATTATGATATTCTTGTCCTTTGTGTCAAGCAGTACAAAGGAAAAATCAGATACAAGGTACATGGTGGTCATAAAAAAGAATGCTCCTGCGAAATAAGCCATTCTAAGCATGTTATCTTTAATTATGTATATTATGGCAGCCATAAATATTCCAAATATAAGATGAAATAAATATCCTTGCAAATATGATTTCTCCGATTGATTTTCACTGTTGTTTCGTGATATTGCTGGAGCCCTTCTTCTGTCAAGAACAAGCTTTGTGCTTACTATGGCTCGCATTGTAAAGTAATCCACTCCGAGTTTTTCAAAAATAAATCTAAACCAATCAAGTATTCTAAGCGATATATCCATAACCCCTCCTAACTCATGAACGCATCAACAAACTTGTCGGCAAGCATTTCATGATCATGAAAACCAGTTACATCGTTGAAGATTGACTCAAGAGATGTGTCCGACTGTTTTTTCATTACTTCTTCAACTGAACCGTCAATTATTATTGTACCGTCATTTATAAGGAGAATTCTGTCGCTTAACTTTTCAACAACCTCTAGAATATGCGAAGAATAAAAAATTGTTTTTCCTTTATTTTTAAGCTTTTGAATTATTTCCTTGAATACAAGGACACTGTTGGCATCAATTCCTCCTAATGGTTCATCCAAAAATAAAATGTCTGGATTGTGAAGCATACCGGCAACAATTGAAAGTTTCTGCCTCATACCCTTGGAAAACGTGTGAATTCTGACTTCCATTGCGCCTTGTATTCCAAACACGTCCATCATTTCAGCGGCCTTTGCTACAGCATCATTAGAGTTTATTCCGTACAGCATGCCGATGAAGTCTATATATTCCTTTGCAGTAAGATTGTCATACATATCAGACACTTCCGGCACATATCCTATTTTTCTTTTGTATTCTGTCTTCCCTTTGACTTTGTCTCCAAAAACATACACGTCCCCTTCATAGTCATCAATGAGTCCCAGTATAATTTTTATTGTTGTGCTTTTACCAGCCCCGTTTGAACCTATATACCCAATAATTTCTCCGCTGTTCACATGAAAATTTATGTCCTTCAATACTTCCTTGTTTCCAAAGATCTTACTTACGTGCTCTAATCTTAATACTTCAGTCATAATAACTCCTTATTTATTATCATAAAAATCATCATATGAGATTTTATGACAAAACTAATTAATTCTGTAAAACCCATGTGATAAAGAAAGGGATAAACATGTGTTTATCCCTTTCACCCCTCTTTAATTATATAATTGCTCTGAGCTTCAAATATAATTTATGCGTACTAACGCTCATTCCTAATGCTTATTTCGGATTATAACATAAAATTCGTCACTTTAAAGTAGGATGTAATAATTAATAGGGTTTATTGTAATAATTAACAATTTATATTTTTACTATCATTTCAGCTGTCACTAAAGTATATCAAGCTAATGTAGTAGTCTTGTATTCCTGTAATGCCCTCTTACAGCAATACAGGAATATATTGTTATTTGTAATTTCCCATTACAACATTGCTTATAACCCAGGAGCCATTAATTTTTTCAACATCAAGTGTAATTTCCCTCTTTGCTGCAATTTCTCCTGAAGTCTTTTCCGCACTTGTGACTTCTATGATAAATCCTTTTATTTTATATTTGCCGTCTGAAACTCTCTCTGAACTTTCAATATCTATTCTTTCAGGCCACGGGCTTGAAACTGCTCTTCCAGGTGCTTCCGAAGGATTTTTGATCCATTTTTCAATAAGTTCTTTTTTTACAATTTTACCGTAATTTTCATTCATACTCTCCTTAAGCAAGTCATCGGGAGCAAGAAGTGAAACCATCTTAAGCTTGCTACCAAAGCTTCGGACAATATTTTCAACATCAGCTGCTTCTTTGTTAAGTTCCTTGTCAATCAAATCATATTGAATTTTATCAATATTGGCTTTATCAAATTTCACTACAACATTTGGATAGGTGATTGCTTGTGCCACAAAGTCCCCTTCTGCATATGTCAATGTAGCATGAACATATGCATTCATTGGTGAAACCTCTGTAATGCTGTCAACGTTAACGGAATAACCAGCTGTCTTTTTTTCTCCTGCAGAAATTAAGACATAAATGAAACCCTGGTCTTCCAGGAAATGCAGTCCTTTTGTTTTGTAATTGTCTCTATGCCATTTTTGAATTTTTTCATTGCTTCCGTCAATTACAACTTCCTCAAAATCTATGGGCCTTTCTACAGTTATTAAATCATCTTCAAGCTCTATAATAACTGAACGAAGCTCATTGTCCCAGCTTACTTGTGCTCCCAGATTCTCTGCCACATAACGTACCGGTACAAATATTTCTTTTTCCGCCATTTGAGGCGCAGCATCTATTTCCAGTGTTTCCATAAAAACAGACCCGCCTTGGTTTTTATGTACTTTCACAAATTTTTTCCCTGATTCAAATACCAATTCAGTGTGTCCCTTGACAACAGTAATTTTTCCATCCTTTGATAAGCTCGCTTCTGCTCCAAGTTCTTCTCTTATGAAATCAATATCTACAAGAGTTCTGTTATTTTCTATAAAAGGATTCACTTCCATCTGAACCCACTGATTGTTCAACTTGATTCTAATGATACCGGCAGTATTTGCAGGCGCTCCATAAACTGTATTTGTTGCCAGTACTGCACAGCATAATCCTGCTGCTACAACTTTTTTTAATTTATTTAAGTAATGCATACAGCCTCCTATTTTGTTTTTTACTTAGACGCATTTTAAGAATGTTTGTTCCATAATAATTCTCGTCTTTTTATTTTGTGCTTTTGTCTGATTAAAATTCATTGC
>NZ_CANG01000009.1:0-78248 GCF_000309315.1 Sedimentibacter sp. B4 | reverse complement strand
GAAAAGGGTGAAACGCTGGCAAAGGTAATGAAGACCTTAGTCATGTTTGGTGAAGCCTTTGATGCAGAAACGATGGTACCTGTAACCAGTAAATATAACCACCTTGTTACCTCTTTTGGACTCGGTGCTCTGCAGCCGGTGTATGACCTGATGAACCAGCTTATAGACGCGGGTGCTTTGTCCAGCCAAAAGTTCACAGCAGACCCAAGACCCATGGATAAAAATGTTCCATCCGGTTTCCTACAAAATCTGGTTTTCAAAAATTTTATGTACAACAAACAAGATTACTATGAGGATCAGTTAAAAAAGCTAGGCCTTCTCAACGACGACGCCTTTACCTGCACCTGCTATATGGATGCAGTAGGAAATAAGCCCAACAAGGGTGATGTGCTATCCTGGTCTGAATCCTCTGCCGTTGTCTATGCCAACTCCGTGCTGGGTGCCCGCTGCAACCGCAATTCCGGTATACTCGACATCATGGGCTCAATCGTAGGCTTTGTGCCCTACTTTGGCCTTCTTACCGACGAAGGCCGCAAGGCAGACTGGATTGTAGAAGTTAAAACATCTAAAAAGCCTGAAGCTCAGCTTCTTGGATCTGCAATAGGCATGAAGGTAATGGAAGATGTTCCATATGTAAAAGGCCTTGACAAATGGCTGGGCAACAGCCTAGATGATAATGCATGTACATACCTCAAGGACTTCGGCGCAGCGACCGCATCCAATGGTGCAGTGGGTCTGTATCACATTGACGGTCTGACGCCGGAAGCCGTAGAGCAAGGAGAACAGCTTATTACTGACGGTGCAAAGGTCTACGTCATAGACGATGATGAGCTCCAGAGTGTTTATGACAACTATCCTGTAATGTGGAAAAACCTTGATGCCAAACCCAAGCTATGCTTCATGGGCTGTCCTCATATGAGCCTGCAGCAACTTAAGGACTGGACAGACAAGGTAGAATCATCACTGAAGCAGTATGGAAACGAGAAGGTCGTTATTCCCACTGTGTTTACGGCAGCACCAGGAGTTTTGAAAGAATTTGAAACCACGTCCTATTCAGCGCGGCTGAATGCTACCGGTGTCATAACCTCCTATATATGCCCCCTGATGTACATGAACAACCCTCTGAGCGGAAAGATGCCGGTCATAACCTCAAGCAACAAGCTGCGCACATATACCACCGCACGCTATTTCACCGATGATGAAATACTGGTCCAGATTACAAAAGGAGGGAAGTAAATGAAAACATTTAAAGGACGCGTTGTAACACCCGGCACCTCAAAGGCGGAAGCTCTTGTCTCCCACGGTGGTCTGAATACACTTGCTTCATTCCAGAAAGCGCTGCAGTTCGGGGATAAGACTTCCAAGTGCAGCGATCAGAACAATAAGGATCTTTATGGAAAGCCCATGGCTGGCAAGGCTTTATGTCTGCCTCAGACTATCGGTTCTACAACCGGCGGTCTGGTGCTCTACACTGCCTGCTCCATGGGCCGTCAACCCGCGTGTATGCTGTTTGCCAACCATATTGACTCACTTGCTGCAGCAGGTGCCATTCTGGCTAATATTTGGCTGGATGGGATTTCCATGCCGGTCGTTGACTCTCTCGGGGAAGAATTCCTAGCTTATGTCAAGGATGGGATGCAGATTACAATTGATGACAACGGCATTGTTACTGTAATCTAAATCTTGATCATATTATGGACTAAAATTCCAACAAACACTAAATTAATCACTATAAATATTAAGAAAGGGCAAATCAGAATTTTTCTCTGATTTGCCCACTTTTGTTTTATTAGTAAACTATTATATTCTTCAACCTTTTTTATAATTTCATTACCATTTTTCATACCGAATGATTTCATCCATATTTTTTCTAGGTCGTTGATTTGGTGCTTCATCACCATATCCCAACGTAATTATTCCGCACACATATTTATCTTCCGGAATATTTAGAATAGGTCTGACAGCATCTTGTTCAAACCACGCTGTCCAACATGTTGCCAACCCCAAATGCTCTGCTTCAAGCAATATATGTTCTATCGCAATAGCTGTATCTCTAATAATTAGTTTAAGCTCTGGCTCAGGACTGTTCTCATCCAGCCTGATACCTTCAGAAATACGACAGCAAATATCAGCTACACACACAATAAATACTGGAGCTGTCATCATCCATTCTTGATGATGATCAGCAATTGATAATTTCTCTTTCGTTTCTTCTGATTCAACTATAATGAAAGTCCATGGTTGAGTATTGCTGCCAGATGGTGCTAATCTGGCACTTTCTAATACTTGAACAACCTTCTCTTTTTCAATTTTTTTATTTAGATATTTACGGATGCTTCTTCTGTTTTCTATTTGTTCCACGTTAATCTCCTTTTCTAATATATGTCATAGGGGAAGCTTACTCATTTTGTGTAATTTGGCTCAGATGTCCACGACAAATCTAAATCTTTTCCTCTGAAAATCCGACGTTGGTCATTAGATTTCTGAAGATACATATCCTCATCCGGATAGTAGCAGGTATCCTCTTTTTCGTTGGTTCCTACATCTAAAATGACCAGACTATCATTGCCAGAGTTATAAAACGTATGCGCGATTTCTTGCGCCGCCGGTTTTGCGATGAAGTCACCTTGTTTCACAAACCACTCTTGGTCGTTTAAGCGCAAAGTTCCAGAGCCAGAAAGGATCATAAAAAACTCTTCTTGTTGGGAGTGGCTATGATATTTGGTGCTATGTGCTTTCGGCGGAACGTAATCAATGTTCACATAAATCTTTTGGCTCCCTGCCGCAGTACCTAACGATTTTGTAATTAAGCCAACGGAATCTTTCCATAAAAATTCTTCTGGTAATTGCTCTGCATTCAATATTTCCATATGCTTGTTCCTCCTTCATAAAATATAAGTAATTTGTATTTCACATTGTTTGATATTGATTGCTTAATAAACATAATGGGTAGTTTAGAAGTCCGTTCGATTGGTCGCGCTCCGAGTTATGCTCATTTTTACTCTTAGAGTTGGCGATTTGTCACAGAGAACTGTACCCAATGGCGTTAGAAACTACTGTTTCAACGAAATTCGTTTGTTACAAATGCCTGAAACCTATCTATATATACACTTCTTCAAATTTCTATAAATTGGTATAATAATACAATTATTGTCCGTATTATATTGTTGAACAAAATAATACTAATCTCTTGATCAGGATTTCATCATATTGCTGAGCGTTCGGATATTTGTAGATCATAGTGTACAACCAATCAAAAATTTTAAATTTATGGATTCAATATAAATTTTTGACTTAAATAACCAAATTCTTCTATCAATTCACCTTCAATAAAACCAAACTTCTTATACAGTGCTCTTGGAGCAATTCCTTTAGTATCTCCTTCACGAAAAGTGGATACCGTAATATTTTTCGTTCTATCAAGATTACTCAATGCGGTTGAGAGTAACATATTTGCAATGCCTTGATTTCTATATTCTGATAAAACTGCAAGACAGCATATCATATTATATTTTTTTGAAAACAATAGTACTCCTACTATTGTTTCTAAATCCTTTACACAAATTGCTCCTTGTTCTTTCATAAACTCTATCACTGTACTTCTGTGTTCATTTATGCTTTCAGAAGTTTCTAATCCAGGAAAATTCCAACTAACTGCTTCTACAAGTTTCATCCAAGACGCAATGTCTTCACATTTTCCATATTTTACTGTCATATGTTTATTTATTGAAAAGGAACTGTTCTTTTTTTCCATTAGTGTTTTTACTCCTTTTCATAATATCTCCTCTTTTATTACACTGTGCTCAACTTAATCTAAACCTCACATAATTGCTATAACTATCGATTTAAAAAGCTCCACATTATTCGCCATACGAGAAGTTTATTTTATAACTTTATAATTATCTTACTTTGCTTTCAAAATTCATTTATATCTTTTGACATTTCGGGCAATAATAAATGCTCCCGCCCATGTATGCTTCTTTTATTATTGTGGTGCCGCATATTTTACATGGATTGTTGGCTGTGTTTTTGCTTAGTTTTGTTATGTAGCCGCCAGGGTTTCCGAACAGATCTTTTTCGGTATCCCTGCCGCCTTGTTCTATCATTTCTTTTAGGGTAGTTTTAATTGAATCATAGAGGAGTTCTTTATCGCTTTCGGTAAATGATGAAACTTTTTTCTTTGGATGTATTCCGGCGTTGAAGAGAATGTCCTGCAATGTGCCGTTACCTAAGCCTGGTATTCTTTGCTCAGTTGCCAGCAAAGCTTTTGCACTTAATTTTTGTGCTCCTGGTGCAGATAAAATTGCATTAAAATATTCCCTGTCAAATTCTTCAGAGATGGGAGATATACTATCTTTGGCGCGTAAATAATATGAGTTATCAAATTCTCCAATATTAAAGCACCATAGACCTCCATACATTTGAACTGATGCGCTCAAGGCTGTAAAATCCTCAAATTCAACTAGAAGTTGGTGCTTTAACGGTCTTTTTTCTTCAATACCATGGAATCTTAAATTGACTCCATCCCCAAATAATAATACTGCATCCTCAACTGTGATTTCAACATATCCGGCTACTGCTTCTGCTCTGGTTATCACTTTTCCTGAGAGCATACTTTTATAGTCCTGCGGATCATTGTTGAACCATGCAAATTTATGAGGAGATTGTGAAGCTATAACATCCTTAATTCGTTTTCCTTCAACAGTTTTGTTTAATTGCATTGATAATGTTGATGCTTCTGGTATTTCAATCATTTTTTACACCCCCTAATGTAAATAAATAATCCAGTATTAAGTTAATCGTACAAAATATTCATTAAAATAATACTAGCATAATATGGAGAAAACTGTCAATAAATGTTTCCTTAAAATGGTAATTGTTATATATGCTTTACCTTTACTTGGTGGAAGTGATTTAATTTAAACTATAATTCTATATTTTGATAACAAGTTTCTTGCAAGTTAACTTTTTCTACCAAAATCAACTGTGAATCCATTGACAGCAAATATTCAAGGTTATAAGATATTATCAGAGGTGAAACAGATGAAAGAATTAAATATCAGTAAATGCATCATTCAAAAAAGAAAAGAAAAAGGAATTACACAGGAGCAATTAGCTGATTACATTGGTGTTTCAAAGGCTTCTGTTTCAAAATGGGAGTCTTCGCAAAGTTATCCGGACATTCTTCTACTCCCTGAAATAGCAACTTATTTCAATATTACTGTTGATGAGCTGATAGGATATTCTCCTCAGCTGACAAAAGATGATATTAAAAAAATATATACAAAATTTTGCAAGGACTTTGCAACAAGGCCGTTCGGTGAAGTGATGAATGAATACGAACAGATGACAAAAGAATATTATTCATGTTTTCCTTTTCTTCTCACAATGGTTCAGCTTCTTTTGAATCATTTTACTTTAACCGACACAGATGAAAACAAGAAAACTCTTTTGCAGAAATGTGTTTTTCTTTGCCGGCGCATTAAGGATGAATCTGATGTTGTGGATGAAATCAGGCAGGCTAATTCTATGGAGGCTGTTGCAGAAATGTTTAGCAGCAACTTTACACATGTGATTGATTTATTAGACAGTACAATCGTTCCTATCTCAGGAGAGGATGAACTGCTTATTCAAGCATATATGTCTGTAGGAGACTCAAAAAAGGCCGCAAAAATATGTCAGGTAAACCTCTATCAGAAAGTAATAAGTATTTTATCGCTGCTTACAATAAATGCTTCGATGCACATGTCAGAGCCTGTGACGTTTGAAACAATATACCAACAGGGGTGTCAGATTATCAAATCTTTTGATTTGAAAAATATGGTCTGCAATCCAGTTGCAGGAATTCATTTAGTAGCGGCTCAAAGCTATATAATGCAACAGGATAATGAAAAAGCATTGAATGCACTGGAAGAATATGTCGATATTGTATGCGGCTACACTTACCCGCTTAAAATCAGAGGCAACAGCTATTTCAACTATATTGATGAATGGATTGAAGAAAGCATACCACTGGGTTCTATTATTCCAAGGGATGAAAATTCAGTGAAAAAAAGTTTTATAGAGGTGTTATATAATCCTATTTTTGAATCAATTAAAGGCGATGATAAATACAAGTTATTGATGAGCCGCTTAGAGCAAAATATGAAAAAATAATGGAGGCAGTTGCATAAATGGAAAATTCAAATAATTCAAGCAATATGGAAACTAAAAGAATAATGACGTTTTTAGCAGTAACGTTTATTATTACTTATTTTGTGGAAATCTTTGTGATTGGCAGACTTGCAGTATCTGCAGATCCAGCTATTCAGACAGTTTTTCAGTTTTTAGTGGCATCTATGATGTTAATCCCATCAATAGGGGTTGTCGTTACTCGCATCATTACTAAAGAGGGTTTTAAAAATCTTTGGATAAAGCCTAATATCAAAGGTAATATAAAATATTATGTGTTCGCATGGTTTGGAATGATTGCACTTACATTAATTGGCGCTTCAATATATTTTACTGTTTTTCCTGATAAATTTGATGGGAATATGACATATTTAATAAATATGTATAAAGCAACAGGCCAAAATGTATCCGCTGAAACTTTAAAAAGTAAAATGTTTATACAAGTAGTAATGGCTATATTTCTCTCACCAATACTCAATGTCCTATTTTGTTTCGGAGAAGAATGGGCGTGGAGAGGATATTTACTTCCGAAGATGATGAAAAAATTCAAACTATTACCTATGCTCTTAATAAACGGGGTTATATGGGGACTGTGGCATGCTCCTTTAACTGCTTTAGGACATAACTATGGATTAAATTATGCATGGTTCCCTTTTGCCGGAATATTTGCAATGTGCATGTTTTGCATTGTTCTTGGCACTATTTTTTCATATTTGACCATAAAGACAAAAAGTTGCATTCCTGCAGTTATCGCCCATGGCAGTATAAACGGTTTTGCTTCAGTGGCCATGTATTTTACGGTTGATGGAGGAAATCCATTTGTAGGTCCTGGGGCAACAGGAATAGTTGGCGGCAGCGCATTCATTGTCACTGCTGTTATATTATACTTTTTATTAAATAATGCTGGTTTAACCGAGAACATAAGGGAAGAATCATTTTAATAAATGATATAAGAAAGTCAATTTACAGAAATTCTTTCACACACTCAAGAAATGTATCTGTAGAAAATGCAGATACATTTCTTGATTCCCCTTTTAAAGGAACTGCTTTAATTTTGCTAATTATCATTTGTTATATCGCCGTTTCCACTGACAGGTATTGTATCACCCAGAAATTTAGGGTCCGGCTTAAATATAGCCATAAAAAAATCCTTGATTCTTGCAGCTTTTTCTCGTATTTCTCTTAAATCCTGGCCTGCATACACCCTGATGTCAGCTGATACTCCATATGCTTCTATTCCAAGGGATCTTGCAGTGTATATAGCTCTATACAGATGATACTGTTGAGTAACAATTATAATTTTATCTGCTTGAAATATTTCTTTTGCACGATAAATGCTGTCATAGGTAGATATGCCGGCATGATCCATGAAAACATGCTCGGAAGGTATTCCCCTCTCAACTGCATATCTCTTCATTGTGTTGACCTCATCGTATCCTTTGGTGCTGTGATCACCGCTCATAATCAATCTGTCGGAAACCCCTTTATTATATAAATCTATGCCTGTCAAGATTCTGTCCTCCAACATTGGACTTGGAGATCCGTCTCTTCTAACTCCGGCACCAAGAACCAATATGCAGTCCGCATCTTTATCTAATGACTCTTCAGCTGACATTATCATGTCTTCAGTGGAAGATTTCACATGAATATTGATAAATATAGTTAATAAAATTGATAATATAATTAATGAAATAATTGCTTTAGAAATAAAAATCCCCACTTTAACTATTTTTTTCATAATGTCTCCTGATAAATACTCTTAGTTATATTCTACTAGATTATGATATAAATTGAAACATAAATCATATTATTTTATTTACATATAAAAATCTGGTAATTGATTTGTCATTACCAGATTTTATAGTTTTAAAAATTATTCTTGTCCTTCTGCTGACTTTCCAATCCAGGACATCATTGACCTTAGTTTCCTGCCAGTTCCGATTATAGGATGCTCAATTTGCATTTTTTTCATTGCCTGGAATCTTGGTTTTCCTGCTTTGTTTTCTGATATCCAGTCGTAGGCAAATGTTCCGTCTTGAATATCATTTAATACTTTTTTCATAGATTCTCTTGTATCTTTAGTAATTATTTTAGTTCCTGTTATATAATCTCCGTATTCTGCTGTATCACTTATAGAATATCTCATATTTTCAAATCCGCCTTCATATATTAAATCAACTATGAGTTTCATTTCATGTAAGCATTCAAAATATGCTATTTCCGGCTGATACCCTGCTTGAGTCAATGTATCAAAACCTGCTTTAATCAGTTCAGTTATTCCTCCGCAAATAATTGCCTGTTCTCCAAATAAATCTGTTTCAGTTTCTTCCTTAAATGTTGTTTCAATAACGCCTGCCCTTGTTCCTCCTATGCCCTTGGCATAAGCCAGTGTAATTTCCTTGCATTTTCCTGTGAAGTCCTGATGTATTGCATAAACATCTGGAACGCCTTTTCCGTCAATATAAGTTCTTCTAACCAAATGACCCGGTCCCTTAGGTGCAACCATGAATACATCTATATTTTTTGGTGGTATGATTTGATTGTAGTGAATATTGAATCCATGAGCAAATGCAATGGCATTTCCTTCTTCCAGATTAGGTGCTATACTTTCTTCATAAATTTGTTTCTGAACCGTATCCGGTGCAAGCATCATAATTACATCTGCTGCACGAGCTGCTTCAGCAGCTGTCATAACTTTAAGTCCGTGTGATTCTGCCTTTGCCTTGGATTTGCTTCCTTCCTGAAGTCCTACGACTACTTTTATTCCGCTTTCCATAAGATTTAGAGCATGTGCATGGCCCTGGCTTCCATAGCCTATTATTGCCACTGTCTTTCCCTCCAGATATTTTAAATCTGCATCCTTGTCATAATACATTGTTCCCATTTTACTTCCTCCATGAAATATGATTTTAGTTTATTAGTTATGTCATTTGACAAACCTACATTTACACTAGTTGTCCATGAGAAAGTTAGCATAAAAAAAATCTTCCTCTCTCAGGGTAAACTAATCCCTAAGAGACGGAAGATATAAATCTTTCGCGGTACCACTCTTATTCATTTCATACGAAATGCCCTCTCCGGATACGGAATATTTCTAGTCGATATCCTGCCACTTTTAACGATTGGCTTCTTCGTACCATCCTACTCAAATTTTCGGAAGGTCCGCTCCAAGGCTACTTCTGCATTTCATCTGATATTGTCTTTCACCAATCCAACAACTCTCTGAAATCGCTGAAAATGCATACTACTCCTTTTCACAGCGTTTATGTGTTTATTAATTTGTATTTTTTAGAAGTATAACATCCAAAAAAAGGTTTGTCAATCAATATTTTAAAAATTATTTTACATACATTGTTCTTTTACCCTTGCCGACTGTCTTAATTAATTCTTTGCCAGCCATTTCTTTTAAAACATTTATTGCACGAGTTTGCCCCACATTTAGTATTTCTTGTACTTCATTTCGTGTTATGCTGCCATTTGAATTGATATAATTTAAAATTGTATTATATTGAGGATTAGAAACATAATTTTCTATTTCTTCTTTGACCATTTCATTTTGTGTATAATTTAAGTTAGGAAGAACAACCTTGAAAGCACCGTATGTAGCTTTAATGACTGGTTTATTAATACTTCCATTGTAGCTGGCTATTATTTTTGAAATACCTGTACCATAGGCTTCGATTAATTTTAATCTATAAAATACGTTTGCCAGTTTTTCATTTCTGCATTGAGAAACTCCAATCATTATGTCTTCCAAAGCCAAACCTGGAACCAGTCCACCCAATGAAATAAATTCAATTCGATCATCAAAAATATTTATTAATGTGCTTCCACTAAATGAATACTCCCTGTGAACAATTGAATTAATTAAAGCTTCGCGTATTGCTTCAGGGGGGTAATCTCTCTTGTCCATTCTGGTTAAGCCAGAATAGGTAGCTCTGGTTTTGTTAAATAAATCTATATATTCATAAGCATCTGACAATTGCTTTAGCAATGAACCTGCAAATTCTCTTCTGTCATTAAAAATATTCTTGTCTTTGCCATCAAAGCTAGCAACCTTTATATTATGAGTGCATTGTTCTGAAAGCAACAAACCCAAATTTGTGTACAATCCATCATAATCTTGTATACCTAATGTTTTCATTTGAGAATGATTAAAATTCAAATTGTTACTCTTAAATTCTGAATGTGCATATTCAAATGTCAACTCCTGATTAAAAGATCTAACTTCTTCGAATTTATCTCCATTTGTTTCCTTTATCATTTGCCTTATTAATTCTTCTGAAGCAGGAACGGACGCATTTCCCTGACGTACATAAACACCTGAAGGCTTTAATCCCTTTTCAGTGATATAATATGGTCTGTTTATACCCCTTTGCACATTAATCTCTATTATTTTCTTTCTTTCAATATTTTTAATTGTACTGGAAGTATAAATAGAAACATCAGGTCTTATTGAATCTCTTATTGTATTTAAAATATTTAATAAAGTTGTATCAGTATCCTCAATGCCAATTATTTCGCCGTCATCAGAAACACCAATATATATGGTACCGCCTTTTGAATTTGCAAAAGCGACAACAGTCTTGTTAATACCTGCCACATATTCTCTTTTAAATTCAGTATTTTCATTTTCGAACAAGTTCATTCTATCACTTCCTTTCATTGTATCACTATTATATCACCATGTATCACTGCTAGCAATAACTTTTTTGTGATAGAATTTGACATATTTCTATCCTGGAGACGCCTTATAGTTTAATCTGAAAGTGTTATGATTTGCTTTAAAGATTACCTAAATTTCTTTTCCAAGTTTTCTGGCCAGTTCTTTATATTCACTGTTCTCGGCATCCTGTCTTGTGCCTAATCCATAAGCCAAAAGCATTCCGCTTTCTTGCCAATTGAGATAATTGCATAAACATTTGTAATGAGCTTTTATTCCATCCATAGCCCATTCATCTTTATCTGCACCGGCAGCTATGAGATATAATTTTTTTGAATTTTCCCTAAGCAGTGCATTAACAGAATAAAATCTGTCTATAACCCTTTTTAACTGCGATGTCATACCGAAATAATACAATGGAGTTACCAATACAACTGCATCGGCAGTTAACAAATGCAAAATTATTTCGATCATGTCATCATATTCATATATACATTTACCTTCATTCTTCCTGCAGTGGTCACATCCAATACATGGATTGAGTTTTAATTTTGCTGTATCAAAACGAATTACTTCATGAGATGATTCCATTGCACCGCTGCAAAATTCATCTGCTAGCAACGATGTTGTTCCGTTTGTGTGCGGACTTCCTGTAAGTACTACAACTTTCATATAATTCCCCTATTCTTATTCTGCGCATTCATTGTTTGAATATATAATATTTTTATAAATTATATCATTAATACAATAATACTTCAAACAATACATTACTATTGCCTTTGAAACTAATTACATGTCCCCTGATGAGTAACCCCATCCCCATCCTACTGATGCTCCTAGGACTAAAAGTATAACAGCACTGCTCATCAATTTGATTCTGCTCACAGGCTGGGCTAATAAAATTTCTGCAAAAATGACAGTCAGGATTTAATCCAACTGTCATTTTGCATCTTCTTTATTAATTTATTTATCTTCCTTCTGAAATTGCTTTTATGGCTCCGAATAACACACCGGCTACAGGCCAGATAATCCATGACATTCCCCAGTTGTTGGTAATGAAACTGTATCCCAGATAAACAGCAACAACTACACACCAATATACTTTTGAAACAGTCTGGAATGTTTTGTTTGATTTACTTCTTACAGAATAATCACCTTGCTGCAGCAGCACATTGCACGGTTCGTAATAGCTGCTCTTGTTGATTAAGTTGTATGTGGAGAGTGCAACAATTAATAATGTTATTGTTACAGCTATTACACTTAATCCATCAATTTCACTTACCAGAGGAGTAACTATTACAGGCAAAGCACTTAAAATATAACATACCACTGAAATACTTACTGCAGCTTTATAAGTCGGCTCATCTTGCTTTTGTATATTTCGAACCATTTCCTCAGCTTTATAGTCAAGTTCAAAAACATTGAATTTAAGGTATTCATATTTTTCCAGTTTGCTTGTATATCTTATAAAGTGTAAAACTCCTGTTGCCACTAAACATATGAGAACTACCAAACCTGCAGCTATCAACAATTCTTCCTTAACACCAACAACGCCCAGCTCTTTTAATCCAATTAAAAACAACAAAGTTACCGGAGAAATTATACAAAGCAATACTCCCAAAGCTGTTTTTGGGGCTGCAGCTCTTGATTCTTCTATATAATTTTTTGCTTCTTCATAAGTAACCAAAGTAATGTCAGTCTTATTTTCTATGACTTGCTTTATTCCCAAAGTGTCTCCCAGTTCATCCAGATTTCCAAACTCAGATATTACAATTCCAATAGCTTCATTTTCAGTTTTTCCCTCATTCTTCAATTCATTGTACTTATCTTCCATCATTGCAAGCAATTCTTTTTTTGCTCTTGCCACATCTTCTGTCTGAGGCAACCCTAAAAACATGTTGTCAAGATAATTCCTAATTGCATTCATGATCATTCTCCTCAACTATAAATTTTTCAATAACTTCACGGGTAATTTCCCATTCTTCGCATTTTCCATTATAATATTTTATGCCTTCTTTTGTTATTTTGTAATATGTTCGTTGTTTCCCATTTGTTTCGCTTCCTGAGAACGCTTCAATGTAACCATTTGATTCCATTCTCTTAAACGCAGAGTAAAGAGTTGTTTCCTTCATTACATATTTTTCATTTGTTAATTCTCTTATTCTTTTGGAAATTTCATAGCCATAAGATGGTTCATCAAGCAAAAGATATAATATCATCGTATCATTGTAGCCCCTGATTACATCACTGCTAA
This sequence comes from Sedimentibacter sp. B4, assembly GCF_000309315.1. Taxonomy (NCBI): domain Bacteria; kingdom Bacillati; phylum Bacillota; class Tissierellia; genus Sedimentibacter; species Sedimentibacter sp. B4. Next base: position 65,160 of record NZ_CANG01000009.1, on the reverse strand, counting down.
TCATAAAATACCTCTTTCTAATAATTTTACTTCATCTGTCGTACTTTATCTGGTGAAGTAATTATAGTACATTTACTACGACAGGTCAAGTACTTTTTATAAAAGTTTGTAATTATAACGTTGTACTATTATTTGTCAATCTAATTTTAGCTGTTTTACCTTTATATAATAAAAGCCCTATCTAATCGTTAATTTCATTAACATGCTAAGATAGAGCTATTTAAGTACTTGCAACCCTTATGAGCCTTGACACTGTGTAGACGTCAATCAATATTTTTGATTCCATTTTATAAATAATCCTGCATTTACTGTGTTTTTATGGAATACTCCTGGTTATTTTATTTAACTGTACACTTTCTTATGTTATCAGCAAATTTCTTTGCCTTTTCATTTATGTTTTCAATTTTTTCAACTTCACCGTAATCATTGGCCGTTTCCATCAACGCAAATTCCGGTGGAAGCATGAATGTCTTGTTAATGTTCAGGGCACTTATGAGCTGCTGTGCAATTATGTCGCTTCCGCTGAATCCCGAAACAATCACTGCATAGACATACTTGTCATAAAACTTAAATTTTCTGAATAGTGCTGTGAGCCTGTTTATTGCAGCTGACATGTTTGCGCTTATGGAGTCATTGTAATTTGGGCACACCATTACAAGTACATCACAGTTTATTATTGCAGGGTATATTTCTTCAACCATCACACCTCCGTAGAAACAGTTGTTGCTTTGGGAATAGTGCTTGCATGCCTTGTAAGAACATCCCTTGCAGTCTCTTACAGAGCCATTTTCAATATGTATTTCATTTATGTCAAATTCCGCTAAATTGTTTTTGACCATTTTCCAGAGAGACAAAGTGTTTGATGTGTTGTAGTTGCTGGCATGAAGAGCAAGTATTTTTGGTCGGTCCAGTTTGTTAGGGTTAAATTCCATAAGTTTATCAACAACGATTTTGCATTCCTGCAAACACACTTCCTCCAAACTTAAATCAGTCATTTTTTTTCGAGTGTTAAGGTTTTTTAATGAGCCTGTGGCTTCTGACAGAGGCCTTCCAGGAAACATACAGCCAGCCATGTTTGCATAGAGAATTGTCTTTCTTGCTATATCTCTTGAAAAAAGTTCGTTGCTGCTGTTGATAATAATGCTTCCAGCTGAATTTTCCATGAATTTTTCCCCGGACATTCTTATTTTTTCAAGCATTTTAAAATGCTCAATATTGATGCCGGATTCTCCCAGTTCAACTGCAAACAAAATTTTCTTATTTTTCAAGTCATTAACTTCTTCACTTGCCCTGAAAATTACAGCTTCATGACCTTTCAATGAAAATTCAAGCATCTTTTCAAGTCTAGGTGATATTTCCCCTGGAATGAAAACACTTAGTTTTTCCACAAAAACACCCTCTTTTTATTTAATAGCTAAAAACAAGGAACATTTAGCTAAGCTAAATGTACCCTTGATTTACGATTCTTAATCTAATTTTATTTTTTCATTTATAATTTTTGATAATTCATCATATGTATGCCTTATTCTTGCAAAAAGTTCATCCGGCATGTGTATTTTTTCGATTTCAAGGCCGGAAGGAAGATTTCTGTTTTTTGCGCCCATGAAAACTCCACCAAGAAAGTTAGAGCTGTAATGAAATTTTCCTTCAAGAGTGAGTATTATTGATATTGCCCCCGAAGAAAGTGCCGGTGCTATGTATGGTTTGAACCCTGTTTTTCTCACTTCTAGATTTGCTTCCACTGCCAGTTTTGTGAGTTCTTTTGAAAGTTTGTCATCGTAGTTTTCTATGCTATTTGCTATTACAAGGTCGTTTCCGTGTGGTCCGAAGGCCCTTCCTTCACTCAGGTAGGAAGAATATTCATTGTATTTTTTTGCGTAGTACATTGACCTTGCATTCATTACACCAAGTCCGTATCCTTTTATTTGCTCAGGTGCTAGCACACCTTTGCTTTCTTTTAAAACAGCAGCGCACAGCAAATCAACGGGATCTGAAACTACAGCAAATATGCCTTTGAAATTTTCATGTGCAGCCTGAGCTGCATATTCCCGTATGAGTTTATAGTTTTCTTCAAACTGAACCATTCTAACATCAACACTCTCGCTTCCAACGGGCGGGACTCCCTTAGAAGCACAGAACACGAACATGTCGCAGTCAAACAGTTCATTTTTTTCTATACCATGCACATGAGGAAGAGAATCTTCAAATGGAAATGCTGTCTGGTTCATTTCATATTCCCATCTGTTGATTTTATCCTGGCTTCTGTCAAATATTCCTATGGATTCAACTGCATTTCCCCCAAGAAGCTTAAGCCCTGTAAGAAGTGTGCTTCCCACATCTCCAAGAGCCAGGACGTTCACTCTTTTTTTCTTAATTTCATCCATAATGAAACATTGTTCATAATCATCGTAATCCGTATTTACGGCCTTTACTTTTCTTTCACGGATTAAACTCAAGATTTCTTCCGGCACTTCTTTTTCAAAGTCACCAGAACCGATTTTCAGGAGCTCAACTCCCTCACCCAACGTGAAAAGGTCAGCTGCACTGCATACGGCGTAAGTTCTTTTTGAACTGTTCCTGTCAGATCTGTACAAAAAATATAATTCATTTGCATCTGCAGGAAGAATTGTTTTTTCATAGCCAAAATCCTGAGCTGAAAACATATATTTATCTTTAAATTTATAATAGTTAAACATTATTTTATGATCCTCTCCAGCTTTATTAATGTTTCAATGCTAACATCCATGTAACCGGAAGCTTCCATGTTCAAATCGTAATAAATATTGTCTCCAAGGTAAGGAAGTCTAGGAGAAAGAAGGACTTCGCCAAGTCTTTTCACAGTAAGTTTCTTCTCATATAAATCCTGAAATTCCGCTTCTAGCACACGAAGTATGTTTTTTGCGTTTTCAAGACTTACCATTGACAAATTGTATATTGCTTCATTTGTAGCACCACTGATGTACATAGGCGAATAATATGGAAGAATCAGGTTGATTGACGGTATGAGATTCAGCATATTTTCATTGTTAAGCCACATTCCGTCGCCGCCTAAAAACGGATACATGAGGTTTTCATTGAACCACATTCTAAGATTTGGTATGAAATATGCGCAATCTGCATCTCTTCCTTGTATGTCCATAAGGTCCTTGCCACGGCCTGACATGATTCCAAGTATTATTTTTTTTACCTCAATGTCGTGCTTCTTGAGTATTGGGTCAAGCTCCTTGATTCTGTAGCCCTTATGCAGCAAATCATCAACCAGGATTACTGGTTTTTCAAAGGACTTTATAGTCTTAACCTGATTTTCTATAGGTGAATAAAAAGGATATTCAGTAATTTTAAAATGCGTTGCATCCGTTGAATACACTTTTTCTGTATGAAGAGATTTAGTCACTGTGTTCGGAACGACCATACCCTTTAAAATGTTGCCGAAAGGAACGCACATGTAATCTCCTATAACCTTTGGAACCTGTACCTCGTTGCTGACGTTGTTAATGGTACATATTTTGTTTATGAGAGTCTGGTTTATCATGTCGTTGTCGATTGAAAGAACCAAACTTCCTGGATAAAGCTCAGTCATTGATTTTTGAAGCCTTTTCCTGGCGTTAACAATTGCTTCGTGAACTCTCGGGTTTGTATTCAAAGGTTCCTTTATGAAGCTTTCAAGGTTCAATGTGAGGCATACAGGAAACTTCATGTCCACAGCATAAACAGTCTTGCTCTGACTTTCATCCTTTATTTTTGTAAACCCCTGAAGTTCAAGGGTTTCAATTACAGCCTCGCTGTTAGTATTTGAAAGTATGTTGTAGTACATGGCATAGGTAAAATCATTTTTCAGACAATGAGCCAGAGTTTCCGTGATTAATATCTGTTCCATGTTATCATATAATTTGCTTGGGTTAATAAAAATTCCATCTATTATGATGAGTCTGCCAGCAGTTTTTTCACGCACATAGTTAGCGATATACTGGCTTTCAAACTCTGAATAAACCTCTGAGGATCCTATCTGATGAAACGCTGAAAATCCCAAAAGCTTGTTTGAATTCTTACTGTCTCTTATGACCAGAAGCTTTATTTTTTTGGAAATCAACTTTTCACCAATATTTTCATAAAGATTTGTGTACATGAAAATATAGTGTCCTATTTCATCAACGACTTTCTTGCTTAAGTCCTCAACTATTTCTATTACAAAAGGTTTTGACTTCAAGACGCTCTTGTTGAGAGGTTCTCTGATGTACAGGTTTCTGTCGTATATGAAGCTTTGAGCAAGAGGATCTATGAGGTTAGAAATGTCTCTGTTGTTGTCTATGTTTTCTCGTATTTGAGTTGAACTTATGTCTTCAAGGTAGACAGGCAGCTGAAGTTCAACCAGTGACCCTTTTATTCTTGCCTTTGTTTCTTCTGCTTTTTTCACAGCGCTTACAGACATGTCGTCTTTTGTTCTCTTAAAGACTATGTGGTTGAAGCTGTGAATTGAATTTTTTGTAGGTCGTGATTTGTATGCTGTTGCATTCATCAGTACGTCGCTTCCCACAACAATGTAAATGTCCTTATCATGGAACAAAGATTTAAGCTTCTTCAAATCTGCAGCGTTTGATAGATTTGTTGGAATATCATCAGGAAACAAAAATACTCCAAGCTCATCGGCTATTGACATGTTTATTATCTGACGTCTTATAAGTCTTGGCTGAACTTTTTTCGACCAGGAAAATTCATCAACAGCAAGGTAAACGTCGTAGCCGAGATTTCTTATTTCCGTTACAATACCTTTATGGCTAAGTGAAAACGGGTCAAAAGTGCCGGGGAAAAACGCGATGTTTTTATTTTCCTTTAAGCTAAAATTCTTGAAGTTGAATTCATACTCATTGATGAAACGGTAAATATGGTTGAAGGAAGCTGAATTGTTAAAGAAAAACAAATCTCCCATTTCCCTTTCGTTTATAAGGGTAAGAAGTTTTTTGTAAATCAAAAGGAACACCTTATTTTTTTCTTGAAGTGTCAGTTTCTTAGAACCAAATATGTGCTGACCTATTACCAGGAAAGTTTCCTGTTTTACCTGCATATTGTAGTTTGCAAGCCCACTTAGGATAATTCCAAGGATTTTTAAAAGTCTTTTGTTGTATGTGTCATCGTCCTCTCCGAACCTTTTTTTGTACTCCGGATAATGTTGCACCATTATTCCAAGTGTGTTTATAACAAGGGCGCTGGCTCTTTCACTGGTACCTTTGTAGATATTATTAAGGTCTGTAATAAACTCGTCAAGCTCTTTAGGATACAATAGCATTACAAATCTTCCCAGATACTCCGGGATGTACTTGGCATACTGTAGCTCATCTATTTCAAGTCCCTTTATAAGCTCAATTGCAATTTCATTTCTCTGGTCAATAGTAAGCAGTGGTCCTATTTCAACAAGTGAGTTTCCTGCCTTGTTTCTGACAGATTCCTTTGCACTTACCTTCACTAGGTTTGCAAGATGTGTTGCTGTCTGAAGAAGTGCAACATCATTCTTGTTCTTGATGTGGTCCATTATATAGTCTATGCTTATGGTTTTTACATTCCATGGCGTGGCTGCCTTCAGATTGTTGAGAAACAAGTCTGAGGTCTTGTATCTGCTGCTTGTGATAAGAGTCTTGTACTTAGTTATCAAATCATAGGACATGTTCAGATTTTTTGATATTTTATATTTTAGGTAGTTTATGCACAGCCCGTCATTTTCTGCTATAGAAGAAGTAAAATCATAAATTTTATCCAGTGACGTGCTTACAATATCTTTGTTTTTTACAACAAGATTGAAAAACTGCACTGCCATTAGCCTTATGTCTGATGCAGAATTATTCAGTGAACCTATGGCATAATCAATTATAAAATCAAGCTGTTCCGTTTCATACAAATCAACCGGAATGCTCAACAGAGAATTCAGGCAGCTTAATTTAGCCATATACTCATTGTTTTCACTTTTGTAATAGTCTATGAGAACATTCAAATAACCCTTCTTGTTATTGTTCCTTTTTGAGTTTATGACTGAGTCAACAAATATCCTCAGGGAATACCCTATCCATTCTTTGTGGTTGTCTGTTACTTTGTATCCCGGATCAAGAAAAAGTCCCAGATATTTGTCCCACAAAGCCAGACCGGTCATCTCTTCATTTATTTCTATTTTTACGTCATCCGGAATTTCCTTTGTATAATCAAGGTCAAATGATACAATTATATTACCCATGAGGTTTGCAGCCTGACGCCTAATGTCCCCTTCCCTGTGAACAAGAAGTTCATACAAAAAGCTGAGGGTAAAAAGTTTTTCTTTCTGAGAAAGATAAATTGAATACTCTTCAAGTATATTCAGATAAGATCTTAGGTTTTTCCAATCCTGTTCACTTCTTGCAGCTTCTATCATGCTGGTGAAGTTTATTTCATTGTTCAGTTTGCTCATGAGTGTTGTATTGTGTGATATTGCCATGTATTTAAAATTTTCAACAACATCATATCCATCTATGAGAGCATAATCTATTATTTTGTTAGGAGAAGGCTCGTCGGTTTTAAAGTCTATGTTTATGCCTTTATGTATGATGAAGTTTTCAAAATCCTTCAACTTTGAATACACTCTCATGTATCTCTTTTCTTTTGCTTCATCCACATTGTCAAGCTTATCAAGGATTATCTGAAATGATTCACTCAAATCGTATATGTGCATTTCATATCCGTTTTTTGACTGCTTGTTTTTCACTCTGAAATCTGCATATATCAAAATAAGGGATTCAAGAGGAAGATTTTCAAGTTCCAAATCCCAAGTGGAATGGTTTGCCGCAATAAGAGATATGCTTGGCATGTTGTATTTCATGAACCATTGGTCTGTATAATAGTAATGAAGATATGCAACTCTTCTTTTTTCAAGTCCCTTGCATCCGTACTTACCTATGTCATGGCCAGCTGCTGACCCAGATACAAGTCCTAAGTTTACGTTAATTCCTACTTTTTTTAGCTGTCTTGCAACATGCATTGCAACATAGTGTACAGCAGTAACATGTTTTAATGTGTTGTAGCCGTTTACTTCAGCATCAAGCATCATCAATTCGTATATATAATTTTTGTCAAACTTTTCCAAAAAGTTAACATATTCGTCAGGATTTGGAAGATTGCTGATTTCTTCTTCAGACAGGAATTTGAAGTCTGCAAACTTGTCGTAAACATCGCTGTTTTTTGCGTGACTCAGTATTGTTCTCAATATTTCCAGGTATATGAGAGCTCCGTTTTCATATTTGGGATTAAGCTTAATGGTTGCTGCTTCTGGGAACGATTTGTGTAAGACATACTGAAAAATATAAGAAAGCCAGTCTTTGGGAGCTTCAGAACAAACAATGTCCAGTATGTCAACTGAAAGGTCGATTACATCCTTGCACATGAACTGTTTTTTGTTTATAAGAATCAGCAGATTATTTACAAATTTCTTATTTATTATAAATGACTGCATCTTTTCTTCGGAATAATTTATTCTTTTCAAAAACTCTTTTTGAGTCAAACTTAATAATATCTCTTTGTGCAATTCGTTCAACATAAATCTGCTCATAATATACCTCTAAAATTAGATTTAATTGCACACATTATATCATAGTCCAAAGTTTACTGCAAGAATATCATAAAATTCACAAACCATCATAATTCAACAAAACAAACGATTTACTCTTGTAAAATATTCTGAAATGTATTATATTAAATTACACATGAAATCATTTTATTTAATTGCATAACAAATAAAATTATTGGAGGCTAAAATGTTTTTATTGACTTACTTTTATGAGGGTTCAGAAGCTGCAGGATTTCTGAACAGTAACAAGAATGGTATCATTCCTGCATCCGTTGTATTTTTAAAATTAAATGTTCCAGCACCTTCAAACATGCTGAATATAATTGATGTTTTTGATGATTTGGAATTGGATAAAATCAATGAGGCAATTGTATCCTGTTCTGAATTTATTGACTTGGATAAAGTTAAAATTTTGTCTCCAATTCCTTACCCCAGAAGAAACGTAATTTGTCTTGGAAAAAATTATCTGGATCATGTTAAAGAAGTTAAAAATCTAAAAAATGTAAGTGCTGACATACCGTCAAAACCTATTTATTTCAGCAAAATTGCATACCCTGCCATAGGTCAGGATGATTTTGTTGATATGCATCAGGGAATTGTCAAGGAACTGGACTATGAAGCAGAGCTTGCTGTCATAATAGGCAAGAAAGGCAAGAACATATGTAAGGAAGAGGCAGAAGACTATATATTTGGATATACAATTTGCAATGATATTTCTGCTAGAGATTTGCAGCAGGAACACGTTCAGTGGCACAAGGGAAAATCATTTGACACATTTTGCCCATTAGGACCGGTAATAGCTCACAAATCAACAATTGCTTTCCCGCCTAAACTTGAAATAAAAAGCTTCATCAACGGAGAAATCAGACAAAACAGCAATACTAAACAGCTCATATTTGACATACCCACAATAATAAGCGACCTTTCTGGTGGCATCACACTATATCCCGGAGACATAATCCTAACAGGAACACCTGCAGGAGTGGGAGCAGGATTTAATCCTCCGAAATATCTTAATCCCGGAGATAAAATGGAATGCTTCATAGAAGGAATAGGAACTCTTGTTAATACTGTAAAATAATTAAAAAATATTATCCAGTGCAAGACATTCATTTTCCTTAATAATGTTAAATTGTATCCTTAAGTGCTCAAGCTCTGCTTGAGCCATATTTTTATCTTTGTTTTTAATGAATGATTGGAGCTTTTTGATGGAGGAATCAATGTTGTCTATTTCATCCTGATTGACGAAATACACCCACAAACCCCTTGCTTCTTCCCACCTGCTGTAATAAAGTTCATAATCTTCTCCTGCTTTTTCCCAGTTACCATCTTCTATACACTGTGATAAAAGAGGCAGTCTTTCCCAATAATATGATGTAACAGGCTCTATGGATGTAAAATGAAACCACACCCACACCCCAATCATTACAATCAATACTATAAGTGAAATAATTACCATTCTCATATGCTACCTCTTATAAAAAATGAATTTATCATCTTCATCAACAAAACCATACAGTACCTGCCGGGATTTAAGCTTATTCTTTTTAAGCTCATCTTGTAAATCAGATTCTGAAATATTAAACTTCTCAAGATTTTTCTGCATTATTTCCCCGTCAAGAATTACTGCTATGGGAATTCTTGCGCATCTTTTGCCAGGCTCGTCGTCAGGAGCAATGATGCTCATCTCTCCGTTTGTCTCCATTATCAGATAATCTATGTCTTCAACGCTGTAATACCCTTTAAGCCTCATTTGTCCAAGAACATCATTGACATTGATCCTCAGCTTGTTCATGTCCTTTGTATTGAATTGTCCATGATCAATTATTATTGTGGGAGTGCCGCATATAATTTTCCTTGCTGTATTGCTCTTCAAAGTAATATAGGATATGAAACACTGTAAAAACATAATAACAGCTATTGCCATGAAACCATGGACCATTGGCGCCCCAAGATCTTCCATGGGCATAACTGCAAGCTCTGCAAGCATAAGCGAAACTACAAGGTCAAAAGGCTGAAGCTCGCCCAGCTCACCCTTTCCCATTATTCTCATTGACACAAGCAAAATTGCATACAGTATCAAAGATCTGATAGCAACAATAATCATTTTTACCTCTCTGTTTAAAGTTATCTAAAAATGCTAAAAACAAATGAAGCATAAACGTGAATTTTGCTTCATTAATATTATTGGTTTATTACATAAAAAAAATACTCATTTCTGAGTATTTTTATTGTTTATACAGCTTTGTTTATTACGTTTTTAAGTTTTGCAAAAATCATTCTTCCTGCAGCAGTCTGTAATACGCTAGTAACAGTAACCACAACAGAATCTCCAATACACTTTTTGCCGCCTTCCACAACTATCATTGTGCCATCGTCAAGATATGCAAGTCCCTGGCCTGACTCTTTTCCGTCTTTAACAACCATGACTGTCATTTCTTCTCCTGGAAGAACTATCGGTTTAACCGCATTTGCCAGCTCGTTGATGTTTAACACCTCAACTCCCTGGAACTCAGCGACCTTGTTAAGGTTAAAGTCGTTAGTCAGAACCTTACCTCCAAGCTCCTTTGCAAGTTTTAAAAGCTTTACATCCACTTCAATGTTGTCGCCGTAATCCTTTGATTCAATCAAAACATTTACTGTGTCATCCTTTTGAAGAATATTTAAAATATCCAGACCTCTTCTTCCTCTGTTTCTTTTAAGACTGTCGGAAGAATCTGCTATGTGCCTTAATTCCTTAAGTACAAATTCTGGAATTACAAGTGTGCCTTCAACAAATCCTGTCTTGCAAATGTCAGAAATTCTACCATCAATAATAACGCTTGTATCAAGTATCTTTGGAGAAACTATTTCTTTTTTCGCACTTTTATCTTTCTTAACCGGCTGGACTTTTTTAAGATTTAACTGCGGCCATATAACATCGTCTTTTTTTCTTGTGGATATTTTTATTCCCAAGTAACCAAACAACAAGTATGACAATATGGAAACTATTGTTCCCACATACTTGATGTCAGCAAATGGCTGGCTTATTAAGAAAGCTATAACAAACCCAACAATAAGACCCAAAGCCCCCCAGATAATATCAATAGTTGAAAATTTCATCAATTCCCTTTCGAAAGCTTCAGCTATCCTCTGACCAGTCTTTTTAATTTTAACAGAAAGTAGAAAAAATATTATTCCAAAAATTAAACTGATACCAATAATTATTAAAATGTTTTGCAAACCTGATAATTTAAGAAGACCATTTTGATTTAACACTACTCCTATAAAAGCCCCTATAGAAGCTCCTATGGTAGTAATAACTGCTCTTACAATTTTATCTATCATTTAATCACCTCCTTAGTAGTATACCCAAATTTTGTTATATTATTTAATGTAACACATTTTTTCTTATTTGGCTACATTTAAATGAAATTATACCGCATTTTTATTAAACAAATCTTAACCTGCATAAAAAAAGAATGCACTAAGCATGAGCTTCTAAACATTCAGTGCATCTTCATTTATTATATTGTCCAAATATTCCTGAATTCCGTTGGAGTCTGTCTCTGTTGAAAGTGATATTTCACTTACAAGCATCTGCTTTGCGCTTACAAGCATTTTCTTTTCTCCGGTTGAAAGACCTTTCTCCTTGTCCCTGTATGTCAGATCCCTAACCACCTGGGCAACTTCAAAAATGTCTCCTGTCTTCATTTTAATCATATTATCGCGGAACCTTTTGTTCCAGTTGGAATCATTCAATACCGCAGCCTGCTTTAATATGCTGTAGACTCCTTCAACAAGACTTTTATCAATAATGTTTCTCAAGCCGATATTGTTTACATTGTCAACAGGTATCATAAGCTTCATTTCTCCAATCGGCATTTTCAAAACGTAATAACTTTTTACTTCGCCTAAAATTTCCTTAGACTCCAATGTCTCTATTACCCCAGCTCCGTGCATGGGATAAACTACCTTATCTCCTAAATTAAACATATTGTTACCTCCTATTATTTATAGTATACACTATCGGGCAACTTATGTCAAATTTATCATTATACCTTGGCAGTATGTTGTTGTCAACAAAAAATATTAATTTTTTTATTAAAATTTCAACTTATTTTTTAGTTTTCTTTTATAACGTTATACCGACATGAAAACGATATGCATAAAATTTCAAAAAAAATATTTTTTAAAATTTTATAAAAAACAAGTGCCTTTCGGCACTTATTTCATTTTTATGATTTCCTTACATGAATCTTCTATATTTTTCTCAGTGAGCATGTATTTTTCCATGAGGTCTTCAGGTTTTCCAGATTCACCAAATGTGTCCATAACTCCGATTCTTCTTACAGGTACAGGGCATGTGTCCGAAAGTACTTCCAGCACTGCACTTCCCAATCCGCCGATAATGCTGTGTTCTTCAGCAGTTACTATTGCTCTTGTTTCTTTGGCAGCCTTAATGATAATTTCCTTGTCAATAGGCTTGATTGTGTGTATGTTTATAACTCTTGCATCAATCCCCTGTGCCTTTAATGATTCAGCTGCCTTCAAAGCTTTCTGAACCATTATTCCTGTGGCAATTATTGTCACATCACTTCCGTTCTTAAGCTCAACACCCTTACCTATTTCAAACTGGTATGAAGAATCATAAACATCTTCAACAGCCATTCTTCCAAGTCTTATATAAACCGGCCCAACATACTCCGCAGCTTTTAAAACTGCCTGTTCTGCTTCTATACAGTCTGCAGGGTTTATGACAGTCATGTTTGGAATGCTTCTCATGAGGCTTATGTCTTCAATGGCCTGATGTGATGCTCCGTCTTCTCCGACTGTAAGGCCTGCGTGTGTTGCAGCTATTTTAACATTTAAAAATGGATATGCCACAGTGTTTCTGATTATTTCAAATGCTCTTCCGGCAGCAAACATTGCAAATGAGCTTGCAAATGGAATTTTTCCCGCAAGAGACATTCCAGCTGCCGTGCCGATTAAATTTTGTTCTGCAATTCCCACATTGAAAAATCTCTCAGGACTTACCTTTTTAAATTCTGCTGTCTTGGTGGAACCGGACAAATCAGCATCCAACACCACAACATTTGGATTGTTTGCAGCAAGCTTTTTTAACGCCTCGCCGTATGCTTCTCTAGTTGCTTTAGCCATTCAAGCCACCTCCAATTTCTTCCATTGCCATACAAAACTCTTCATAGTTAGGGGCTTTTCCATGCCATGAAGCCTTACCTTCCATGAAGGAGCAGCCTTTTCCTTTTATAGTTTCTGCTATGATCAGTGCAGGTTTTCCTGTTAACTTTTTTTCTTTCTTCGAATGCCTTTTCAAGTGACTCAAAGTCATGACCGTCTGCCTTTATAACATGCCATCCGAATGCTTCGAATTTCTCATCTATTGGCTCAACTGTCATAACGTCGTTGTTTTTACCGTCTATCTGTAGGCCGTTGTGGTCAAGAATAGCAGTGAGGTTGTCAAGATGGTAATGATTTGCAAGCATAGCAGCTTCCCAAATCATTCCTTCCTGAATTTCTCCGTCTCCAAGAAGTGCAAACACTCTGTTTTCCTTTTTGTCCAGCTTGAAAGCAAGAGCCATTCCGTTTGCAATGGAAAGTCCCTGTCCAAGAGATCCAGTTGAAGCTTCAACTCCTGGAAGCTTTTTCATGTCAGGATGTCCCTGAAGCTTTGAGTTAACCTGTCTTAATGTGCCCATGAGCTCCTTATTTATGAATCCCTTTTCCATGAGTGCTGAGTACAGAACCGGAGCCCCGTGTCCTTTTGAAAGAATGAAACGGTCTCTCCCCTCATCATGAGGATCCTTTATGTTCATTTCCTTGAAGTACAGATAGGTAACAATTTCAACAGCTGAAAGAGACCCGCCCGGGTGCCCTGATTTTGCTTCATGAATCATAGTCAGAATGTTTTTTCTTAAATTCTGTGCTGTGAGTTTCAAATCATCATATTTCATATTTTCCTCCGCTTTTTTATTAATTGAGGTAATTAAGTTCTAATTTTAAAACTAACTCAATCATTATTCTTAATTTTTTGGAACTGTTTCCCAGTCCTTGAGAAACTGCTCAATTCCCCTGTCTGTAAGAGGATGCTTTGTCATCTGAACAAGAACCTTGTATGGAACTGTTGCTATGTGACAGCCTATTCTTGCAGCCTGTGTTACATGCATAGGGTGTCTTATGCTTGCAGCAATGATTTCTGATTTTATGTTGTGATAGTTGAATATATCAACAATTTCTGAAATAAGCTCCATTCCGTCTGTACTTATATCATCAAGTCTTCCCACAAATGGGCTTACATATGTTGCTCCTGCTCTTGCGGCAAGAAGAGCCTGACCAGCTGAAAATATAAGTGTTACGTTTGTTTTGATGTTTTCACTGCTTAAAACTTTAACAGCCTTGAGTCCTTCAGCAGTCATAGGTATTTTAATTATTATGTTTTTGTGTATTTTGGCCAGTTCAACAGCTTCTCTAATCATTCCTTCTGAATCAAGGCTTATAACTTCAGCACTTATGGGACCGTCAACAATTTGCGTTATTTCTCTTACAACTTCTTCAAATTTTCTTCCTTCTTTGGCAATAAGTGAAGGATTTGTAGTGACTCCGCAGATGATACCCATGTCATTTGCTTTTTTTATTTCTTCAACATTGGCTGTATCGATAAATAATTTCATATGTACCTCCTATTTAATTTCTTTCACTATATTTTTATTTCCAAAAATAACCTTTAGCATAAATACAGGCAACACTGCCTGACGAGATATTCTCTTTGGTTCCTTTATGAGTCTGTACAACCACTCAAGTCCTAAGTTCACATATATGTCAGGGGCTCTTTTCACATTGCCGGCAAGAACGTCAATTGTTCCTCCATTGCCGATTATGATTTTAGCATTTAACTTATCCTTGTTGAATTCAATCCATTGTTCCTGTTTTTTTGCTCCGAATCCAACAAACAATATGTCAGGTTCCTGCATGTTTATTTCATCAACAACCTTCTGTTCTTCTTCATGTCCTCCCTGGCCTAAGTGTGCTCCCTTGAAATAACCGTGATGATACCCGGCAATTTTTATTCCGGGATATTCTTCGTGGACATTTTTCATGGCAGTTTCAGCAATTCCGGGCTTTCCTCCAACAGCGTAAAGCTTAAGTCCTTTTTTGTCAGCAAGCTCAAGAAGTTTCATTGACAAATCAAATCCTGCAACTTTTCCCTTCAAAGGATGTTTTTTGATTTTTGATGCATAAACAAGTCCTATACCATCTGGTATGTTGATGCTTGATTTGTTCATGTAGTTCAGGAATTCCTCATCATTCTGGCACATCATGACTATTTCTGTATTGGGAGTATATATAATGTATTTTTCTCCCTTTGACAAACTGTCCGCAACGGTGCTCATCACTTCGTCCATTGACTTGTTGTCAATTCTTACACCCATAATACTTATTTTATCCATTTTAAATTTCCTTTAATATTTTATAATTTACATTTGTCAGTTCACGAAGTTTGGATACGCTTTGTTTAAGCATCAGTTTCTCTTCATTTTCATTTTCTATTTTGTTTATTATTTCACTGTATAGCTGTATGGAATCTATATTGTCTATCTTGCATGAAACCTTCATGTTGACGCTGTTTGCAAAATGGTCAACCTTGTGGTCATAGGATACAGCAACAAAAGGTACATTGGCTGCAGCTGCAAATATTAAAGAATGAAGTCTCACTCCAACCATGACATCCATATTTTTTATTATGTCAAATGCATCAGTTGTAGTAAGTCTTTCCTTGTAATACACTGCCTTGTCGCCCAGGCTTTTTTCAACCTCTTCAATGAGAAGTAAATCTTCGTTGTAATAAAAAGGTATGAAACAGCACTCTATACCGTCACTTATTAACTTTTGTGCAACCTGTACGATTTTTGTGCTCACATCTGCATTTTTCCAGTTTCTCAGTGAAAAACAAACCCTTTTTGGTCCATGTGGGGTTTTGTTAATGCTTTCGCCGGCCTTTAAGTTGATAACCGGGTCCGTTGACAAAAAAATCTTGTCCTGGTTTACTCCCAGGGCCTCTAAATAGTCCTTTGAATGTTTATCTCGGACAGTTATATAATCCACAAGCTTAAGTGTGCTTGCTACTGCATTTTTGCTCTTTTCATTTATAATTGGTCCTATTCCCTGACTGAGCATTATGATTTTATTGTTCATGAGCTTTGCTAGCCTTATGAGGAATAAATAGTAATAAATGCTTCTTTTGCTCGTTATATCCTGAAGAAGGCTCCCTCCTCCGAACACTATGGCATCAGATGACTTGAGTTTCCTAAGTATGGACATCACATTGTACCTATCTATGGTGTCTATGTCATATTTTCTTGCGGTTGCTTCCTTGTTGCCCGACAAAATGGTTATGTTTTTTCTGTCCGTTATTTGCAGGATTTGCTCAAGGGCCATTTCCAGTATTGCTTCGTCACCTAAGTTGCCAAAGCCGTAATACCCTGCTAACAATATTCTTTTCACTTAAGTCTCTCCTGTAATTTAACGAATAATTTATTAAGCCAATCAAGCACAACAACCAGAATGCATCCTATAATTATACCAAATCCAAGAGCAATTAATGTCCTTGCAAATGATAAGTAAATCGGAGTTCTCAAATGAGAAAATGTATTTATTACGGATGATGTTCCAATGGCAGAAGCCAGCATAAACAGCCCTGTATAAAAAATTGATTTTTTGCTTGCAGCATAAACAGCAGCAAAAATAGAAGGGAATGCAATTAAGAATTCCTTTGTTCTAGGCCTTGCAAGAAGAACATATTCCATGAAATTTCTGGATATCATTTCAATGTTTGAAGGCTGAATGTTTGTTTCATGTCCTGTTCTTGAAATGTAGATATAGCCTACAACAGCCAATATTCCTGCAATGATTCCATAGTAAATTTTAATTTCCTTGTTCAAAATTTTAATTGTTGTATTGACTACGCTTTTTACCGAATCTTCCTGTTCGTTGTTTATGAAATATATTAAAAACATCATTACAAAGACTCCAAACGGAAGAATCTGAGCAAACTTAACTCCTCTGAAAATATCCATTTCAAGGAAGTACTTCACATCAGCAAGCATTGCATCAACAAACACAGCACCTGCCAGTGATATGGCAACAGAAGCTGTAAGGATTAACGTTGAATAAATCATAAGCTGGACGTTTGTGTATTGTTTTTTTGATATGAATATTTTCTTTATATGCATCATGAAAAAATAAATTGCAATTCCTGAAAATGAAACCGCAGCAGCAAAGGAAAATCCTTTTTCAGCAATATTTCTCATGACAAAAGGCACTGCTGAAGCCGGGACTGCTGCCAGGTACAGGTAATTGAAAAACTTGTGTTTAATGTTGAACATCTTAAGGAATAAAAACACACAGGATAATGTAATTCCTGCTGCCATTACAGCAAGTCTTTTTGCGCCTATATGGAATTCATGCATTGCCTGAGCCTTTCCAAGAGTTATGTTGTGCTCGCTCAGTCTTTCCTGAAGGCTATTGAATGTTCTTTCATATTCTGCTGCTTCAGTCATGAACTTTGTGCTTTTTTCTTCTTCATAGAAGGGTTTGAAATAAATGACTCTTATGTTTCGTTCTGTTATTGCCCTGAACATTGTATTTTCTATTTCTTCCGCACCTTCATAATTGTAATATTTGTTCCTTGCCCTTATGTAATCCCACATTGTGAATGCTCTTAATGCCTGGTACCCTGAATCTTCAACCAGGTCCTCAAGCCCTTCCTGCTTGATGTGCTCTCTCTGCTCGGAACTTTCAATCATAACTATGGAAATATCATTTTCCATTACATAATCAAGAAGTTTTTGTTCATTATCAGGAAATCCCAGAACTTCCTTGCCGTGAAGTATGTAAAGCCTCGGCTCTAAATTGTATCTTTCATTTGCATTCTTATATGCATCTGCAAGCTTTTCGTTGTGAGACGGAAAATTAATTGGTCTTAATATTACATCAAGATCTGCATCTTTTATAAGATTGATTTTTTCCTCATCATAGCCGATTCCTATGTTAAGAAGCCTTGAATCGCTTATTTCTTTTGCTTCGTAAACTCCCAAGCCTTCATTGTTGACAATTTTAAGAGTAGGGCTGTAATAAAGATCGTTGGCTGTTCCGTCAAGAACTATGTAAAAAACACCATCAAAAGAGTATGTATTGAAAAATTCATCAGTATATCTTTCATTGAGCCCTGAAACCAAGTAATCATAAGTTTCTTTATCCTTTGTTGAAACAACCACATCATACTGATCTATTTCTTTATTCATGATCATTTCTACAATTTCAGGTTTGTAAAATTCAACCCAGTTGTAGTTTTCAATCAGCTTTGAAACAATTTCAGCTCTGAGGGGTTTACCGTCTTGGATGAGAAGTTTTATTGTTTCTTCCTGTATTGCAACAGACTGAGAACCGTATTTTTTAAACTCTTTGAGCCACCAACTCAAATCTTTTTCAGAGCTGTCGGCAAATTTTTTCATTTCATTGTAATCAAGTACTATTTCAGCAGTCTTGTACTGCTTTTCAACTTCTACGCGCTGGTATATGGTAAACATCCCCACAAGCAGTGTCAGGCATATTATTAAAAACACTGTTTTATCTATTTTGTTAAGTTTCATCATATCTCCTTTTCAGACGTTTAAATCTAATAAACAATAACATATTAATTTCATAAAATCAACTTTGTAACTATCAAATTATTTTTCCAGCACGCACACAACCATTTTAACAAGAAATTCCTTAAAAAAAGGTAATTTTGCAGGATACTTAAATATTCCACGAAGGGGTTCTTCCGAATAATACACAGTCTTGAACCTGCTGTTATTTAAGATTTTTTTTGCTCTTTTGATTGTCATTTTGTTTATGTATGAAAAATACTCAGTTCCATCAGATTTTGCTGCAATTCTAAACTCAACTCTTTCCTTGCCGTCAGGCAAATCCTTCACAAGTTCCTTGTATGTTTCTATGAGTGTTTTTTCACTGAAAAATACATGTACCCACGGCATTCCTATGGCATCGCTTAAATGTGCTCCGTAGGGATGGTTGTATGGTGGAAAATTCAAATATAATTTTCCGTTTTTTTTCAATATTCTGTAGCATTCTTCAAGAACCTTCTCCGGCTCATCCACATGTTCCATGGCATCATTCATTATAATAGTGTCAAATGTCTCATTGTCAAAAGGAGTTTTTGAAGCATCCGCGCACACAAACTGGAACTTATCGCTCATGTTGTATTTTTCTGCAAGCTTTTCTGCTTCATTTTTATACTTTCCCAGTATTTCTACCCCTGTTATGCTCTTAACGCCCTTAGAGCCGTAAAAAACAGTCTTTCCTCCTGCTCCGCAGCCAATGTCAAGCACATCTTTATCCTTAAACATTTTATCCACATCTGTATATTTCAAATAAAATTTTATAGTATCTATTCCTTTTTCATACTGCCATTCTGCATATGTTTTTTTACCTTCATTGTTTAAATTGAAAGGATGTAGTGGCAGCTTGAACAGTTTGTTGACTGTCATACATAAATTGCGCATATAATAACCTTCTTCTTTAAGTTTTTATTACTTTGCAATTATAACATTACATTTTGGCAAATTCAATCTTTAGTTGCATATTCAGCATATTTCGTTCTTCTTCTAAAATTTTACCCATAATTTTTATTTGTCACTTTATGTTGAATTATTTGTTAATTTAAGTTAAAATGTTTTATATACTATTAAGGGAGTTGTTATTTTGAAAAAAGTTTTAGTTTTGACATTGATATTGCTGCTTGCATTTTCTACGGTTATTTTTGCAGCTCCAGGAGACACAAGCGATCCTATTGTGGTGTTGAGCTACTTGAATGAGCAGATAGAAGCTCTTATCAGCAAGTACAAACTTGAAGACATCGATGATATGCAAAAACAAATTGACAATTTAGACTCATCAGGCGGAAGTTCCTCTGGTATGGCTCTTGAAATTGTTGAAATCAGAGATGGCGAAAAAATAATTGCAGGCTCCGGATCTGAGCTCATTTTAAGAGGCGGAGAAGCTGTCATCATAGGAAGCGAAATGGGCGGTATTTCAGATGTTACCCTAGGTAAGGACTTTGTGTCAGGAATGTCTGTTGTTCCAAACCACCTTATGATAGTTCCAAGAGATGACGGAAGAGGCGTTTATGCTGAAAAATACGCCATATTCATGGTGCGAGGCTCATACGAAGTAGTTAAATAAGAATTATAACAAAATGATAAATGGATTTCCATTTATCATTTTTTATATATTTAGCCTTACAGACACTTCCCCTGAAATAATTTTCTCAGTCTTTCCATCTTCAGTTATAACCACCAGTTCTCCTTCAGAACTTATGTCAACGGCAGTTGCCTTTCTGACTAAATTGTTTTCAATGAGGTTTATGTTCTTTCCTATGACATATGATTTTTCTCTGCATATGTCCAGGCTTTCTTTAAAATTCCCTTTTATGAATTCATTGTACAAAATTTCAAAGTTATTGAGTATTTTTGCAGAAACAAGACTCTTCTCAAAAATAATTCCTGTTTCCATATACAATGAAGAAGCTACGTCTTTTATTTCATCAGGAAAATTGTCGTTGTTTATGTTCATTCCTATTCCAACAACCACATATGGATGTTTGTTCATCTCAGTCTTCATCTCAGTGAGTATTCCGCATATCTTTTTGCCGTTTAAGAAAATGTCGTTAGGCCACTTGATCTGAGAGATGATTTGAAGTTCATCAAGTGCTTTTGCCACTGCAGCAGCACAAACTTGAGTGATTTTCGAAATTTGAGACAGTTCAATTTCAGGAATAAGCACTACGGACATGCACATTCCCTTTTGCGATTCCCATCTTCTGCCCAGCCTTCCCCTGCCTGTTGTCTGTTCTTCACATGTTACAAGGCTGCCATTTGAAAGGTCGTTGTTTTTAGCATAATTGTTTGTTGAGTCAACTTTTTCAATAAACACAACATTTCTTCCCATAAACTTCGTATTGAGATGTTTGTTTAAATTTTCCCCACTTAAGTAATCCTTCATTGTTGTTCAGCCAGTTCCTTTATAAATTTTACAAACTCTTCATCAGCCTCGTACCCTTGAAGATCCAGTCTGTTGTTTTTAGTGCTGAATTCGTTGTGGTATTTTTCCTTCACATAAATTTTTTCTTCTTCAATATCATAGTAAAGATCAAAATTGTATTCATCTTCATTTTCAAATATGAAAAAACTGTTTTCAACAATTACACTGACATCCAGCCAGTAGTACCCGTCATCCTTATTAGACAACTCCTTGACTTTAGCTGCTTCATCTGCATCTGCCAGATTTTCCAGTAAAAGTTTTGCAACGCCAACTTTATCAAGGTCATCAGACAAAGCGCCATCAAAGCTGTTAAGCTTTTTAATTCTTTCATGCTGACTTGTATATCTGATTCCTTCATTGGAATATACAGTTGGGTCAACAAATGAAACGCTGCTTATGCTTCCGGAAATTTTTAATATTTCCGAGCTCATAACCTCATCAATTTTCTCCTGGTAATCCTGGGTGCTAAAAAAGCTGTATACTGCAAACACAAGAGCAGCCAGCACCGCAAGCAGCACAATTATTCGTCCGTAATTTATTTTTCGTTTTTTGCTGTACATGCTATGTCTTCTTGCCATAACTACCACCTTATATCTTTTAATTTAAGAAGCTTCTTTATATTTTCTTCAAGCTCCTGTAGTGTGCCCTCATTGTCAATGATTTCATCTGCCATTGAAATTTTCTTTTTAATAGGTATTTGTTTGCTGATGATTTTTAAAACATCTTCAGGGTTTTTACCTTCCTTCAGAGCCCTTTTTTCTAGCCTTTTTCTTTGTGTTTCTTCACTTACACTCACAAGCCATATCTCATCAAACTTAACGCTGTATGACTCATTCCTTGCAATGCTTTCAAAAATCAGAGGTATGTCTAAAAATATTACTTCGTCATTTGAACTTTCAACACCCTTTGCAAGCTCCTCCCTGACGAATGCATGAACCATGTCATTGAGAGCTTCGAGTCTTTGTGTGTCATTGAACACAATGCTGCCGAGAATACTCCTGTTAATTGTGCCATCTTCATTTAAAATTGTATCTCCGAATAAGTCAACAACCTTGTTATAAAGCTCTGTTCCTTTATTGTAGCCTTCATGGACAATTTTATCCGAATCAAGAACATTAAATCCCATTTTTTTAAAATATCCACAGCCGCTGACTTACCTGTTCCAATGCTTCCTGTGATGACAATCACTTTTTTATCATTAAATGTTTCTGATTCTTTTTTATGATGATCTTGATTATTTTGCTTCATACCAGCTACCGCCCACATTCACGTCAGATTCCAGGCGAACCTTGAACCCTTGGACCACATTTTCCATTTCTTCCTTAAGAAGTGTCTTGACCGCTTCCAGCTCATCACCGGCAGTTTCTATTATAAGCTCATCGTGCACCTGCAAAATCAGCCTTGATTTCATTTTGTTTTTCTTTAACCTGTTGTAAACTCCAACCATTGCAGATTTGATTATATCTGCTGCCGTACCTTGTACAGGTGTGTTCAGGGCAATTCTTTCTCCAAAAGAACGGATGTTGAAGTTGCGGGATGCAAGTTCTGGAATGTATCTTCGTCGCCCAAAAAATGTTGTAACATATCCATCCTTCTTGCCCTGTTCAACAATGTTTTTCATGTATTGGTCAATGTTTGAGAAAAACGATAGATAATTGTCTATGTACTGTTTTGCTTCCTTCCTTGGAATACCCAGGTCTCTGCTTAAGCCGTAGTCGCTTATGCCATAGACGATTCCAAAGTTTACTGCCTTCGCCCTGCTTCTCATGGTGGAAGTAACTTGTTCCATGTCAACATGGAAAACCTGTGATGCTGTCTTTGTATGTATGTCTTCATGATTTATAAATGCATCAATAAGATTTTTTTCATTTGCAAGATGTGCCAGCACACGAAGTTCTATTTGGGAATAATCGGCATCGCATAGAACAAATCCATTCTCAGCAACAAAAGCCTTTCTCAGCTCCCTTCCCTCATCCGTCCTTGTAGGAATATTCTGAAGGTTTGGTTCTGTGCTTGATATTCTTCCTGTTGCTGCAATTGTCTGGTTGAATACAGAATGAACTCGTCCGTCTTCCTTGCTTATTACATTTTTAAGCCCGTCAACATATGTTGAGTTTAACTTAGCCATCTGCCTGTAATCAACAATATATCTGGCTATTTCATGTTCAGACATGAGTTTTTCCAACACTTCCGCATCAGTTGAAACGCCTGTCTTAGTCTTCTTTATAACAGGAAGATTCAGTTTTTCAAAAAGAATATATGAAAGCTGTTTTGGGGAATTTATGTTGAAGTTTTCACCTGCCATCTCATAGATGACTTTTTCAAGCTCTGCAATTTTTTCCTGAAAATGAACTCCAAGTACACCAAGCATATCCGGATCAACCTTGAAACCTATGAACTCCATGTATGCCAGCACTTCAATAAGAGGAATTTCAATCAAGTTGAAAAGGTCTGTCATTTCAAGTTCAGCAATTTCAGATAAAATAAGTTTTTCGGTCCTTATGACAACATTAATGAAATTGTACAAATAAGTTTTTTTGTTTTCCAAGTCCAGTTCACTGAATGTAATTCCTTTTTTGCCTGTACCAAGAATTTCATTTTCAGAAAGTATGTCTTCTTTCAGGTATTCATAAGCTATTTTGTCTATGGAATATGAGCTTTCAGAAGGATTAAGAAGATATTTTCCTATTTCAGAGTCAAAGAATATTCCGTTAAGCTCTATATTATTTCTCATAAGGTAAATAACTTCATTTTTGATGTTGTGTCCTGATACATTAATTGTTCCGTCAACAAATATATCCTTTAAAATGTCAAGGACCTTTTCTTCGCTTACTTTATCTAAATCTATGTAGTATATTTTGATTCCGTCAGAAATTCCTATTGCAACTGCATTGCTGTACAATGCCCTTTCGCCGTCTAAGAGAAATTTAATATAAATCTTTTTAGTTTTTTTGATATCTTCTGCAATTTCAATTATCTTTTTTTCATCATCTAAATAAATAATGCTTGTGTCCATGTAGTTTTTTGCATTTACATTTACATTTACATCTTCATTGACCTCTGCAGCATCAAACAAAGACATTTGCGACTGTTCCTGTACATTTTCAGGCGAGGTAGTGTCTTCTATTCTTTTTTTGAAATTTCTGAACTCCAGCTGATCGTACAAATCTGAAAGACTTTTTGCATCCGGCTTTTTAAGCCTGTAGTCTTCAATATTAAAATCAATGGGAATGTCTGTGATTATGCGAGCGAGGCCCTGGCTCATATATGCCTGAAGTTTGTCTGTTTCAAGTTTTTCTTTTAGCTTACCTTTTATGTTGTCAATATTTTCATAAATGTTGTCCAGGCTTTTGTATTCCTGAATTAGCTTCAGAGCTGTTTTTTCTCCCACACCCCCAACTCCAGGAATGTTGTCAGAAGAATCTCCCATAAGAGCCTTAAGGTCTATGAACTGAGCAGGGGTTATTCCATATTCCTCGTTCATTCTTTCAATGCTCATTTCCTCGGTGTTTGTAACGCCTTTTTTCGTAAGTATAACTCTTGTGTTGTTGTCTATAAGCTGAAGATAATCCTTGTCGCTTGTTACAAGGTATGTCTTTGCTCCATATTCTTCTGCAGCGCTGGCAAATGTTCCTGCCACGTCGTCTGCTTCAAAACCTTCTATTTCAACACATTTAATATTATGAACCTCAAGAACATCCCGGATGAGCTGAAACTGTGAAACAAGCTCGTCAGGAGCTTTTTGTCTTGTGGCTTTGTAATCCTTGTATTGTTCATGCCTGAATGTAGGCTTCTTTGGATCAAATGCAACACATATGTACTCAGGAGAATATGTATCTAAAAGTTTATACATCATGCTTAAAAAACCATAAACAGCATTTGTAAACTGACCTTTTTTAGTCTTAAGAGGAGGCATTGCGTAAAACGCTCTGAAAAGCAAGCTGTTGCCATCCAATATCATAATTTTATTTTCCATGTAATCTCCTTTGCATCAAAAGAATTCCGTTTTGCTGCAACAGCACCGGTATCTTATTATTATTTTTATTATAACAATTTCTATTCTCAGGGTAAAGGAATATTTTATCTCATATATTGATTTTTCAAACATATAATTAATTAACGATGTGGAGGTGCAATAAATATTGAACAAGATTGCTGCTAAAAACTATAATTTTTCAAATGTGAAGTTCTTTACTCCCATGCAATTAAGCGAACACTACAACTTGTACACAAGATATATTGATAGCCTTAATAAGGTTAATCTTGAAATGACCTACAGCGATACAAATGAATGCAACCAAAATTACAGCAGTACAAGATCCGCCCAAAAATCAAAGACATTTTGTTTTGATGCCATAAAACTCCATGAACTGTATTTTGAAAACCTTACAGGAAACAACACAACAATTTACGGATCTGCTTCAGAAGTAATTGGCGAGGTGTTTGGTTCATACAGCAATTTTCTTGAAAAATTCAAATGCATCGCACTGTCCATGAGAGGATGGGTAATGTTTTGTTTTGACAAGTACAACGGCGAATATTACATCTATGGGCAGGATTCCCACGACGACGGTGTCATGCTTTACGCTGAGCCTCTTATAGTTCTTGATGTTTATGAGCATTCCTATATGATTGATTACGGAACTAACAGAAGCCTATACATTGATGTATTTTTTGAAAACCTTGATTTTAAAGTTGTTAATTCAAGAATAAATTATCTACAAAATTTGGAACCCAAAGAAGCCCCCCACATATAATAAATTAAACAATAAACTTAAGGAGGTTTCAAATATGGGATTTTTTCATGGCAATAGAGTAGGCGGCGCTAGCGGAACAAATTTACTGTTTTTCTTCTTATTGTTGGTAATTTTATTCGACCAGTGCGATAATTTTGATCTGTAATAAATAGAAATTGCATTTAATAAGAACAATAAAAGGCCTGGATTTCCAGGCCTTGTTATTGCATTTTTTTCTATTGTTATTTGTCTTTGTATCTTTCAACCATAAATTCCTTAAATTTTTCTTCAACTTTGGAAAAATATCTGTCAGGCTGATATACATAGTAAAGCTTTCTTTTAAGATTCATACCTTCAACGTTCAATATGAACGCTTTTTTTTCATTTATTTCTTGTTCCACTGCCTTTTTAGGAAGGACAGCAAGTCCTAAGTTGTTTGTTATGAACTTCTTGATTATATCATTGTCTTCAGCCTGAATTACAATATTCAGGTCGCTCAATTTAATTTTTTTTCCGTTCAGATAGTTTTCAAACATGTGTAATGTTGCTGATCCCTTTTCTCTGACAATGAACTTTTGCTCAAGAAGATCAGCAGCTTTTATTTTACGGTCCTTGAACTCTTCATTTTTTTCGGCAGATGCCACAACAACAACTTCATCTTCAGCAATGCATATGCTCTTTAATTTTTTGTTCTTGGATAATATTCCTGTAAAACCAAAGCTTGTGAATCCTTCTTCTATGTTTTTGAACACCATGTCCGAGTCAATTTTTTTAATTACATATGTTGTTTCAGGATACAATTTGTTAAATTCTATTATCAAATCGTGTATGTAGTAATCTGCAGGCATTGAACTTGTGTACACAGTCAAATTGCCCTTTACCAAGTCGTCTTCACATCTAAGCAAAGAATATATTTTGTTTTCTTCGCTCAATACGCTTTTTGCATATTTGTATAGAATGTAGCCTTCTTCGGTTGGTACTATTTCTCTGCCGCTTTTCTTAAAAAGCTCTGCTCCGAAATCCTTCTCAAGAAGCTGCATTTGTTTAGAAACTGCAGGCTGTGTTATAAAAAGCTTTTCTGCTGCCTTCGATATATTTTTCAAATTAATTACTTCTATAAATGTTCTTAGGTAAGATGTATTCATGATTAACCCTCATATTATATTGGCTGTATGCCCATACCAACTGCTTCATGCTCAAAACCTCTTCTAGGAGAGCCTATCTGTCCGTAAAGAACAACAGCAATCCAATTTCCGCTGGAAGGGTCGTCCTCGATTAAGGTACCTCTTACAATTGTAAATGTAAGGCCTGCGCTCCTTAAAACTTCACCTAGCATGACCTGCCCCCTGCAGTAACCGCTGAGAGCTTCGATGATAGCATGATAAAGTGCATGTTCTTCATGGTAGTTCTCACGAATGATGTCTTCTCTTGAAGCCGCTGTTTCTATGGCTGCAACAATTTTCTTCGCATCCATTGAACCGGCCTGGCCCCTGTAAATGACATAGTTCTTTTTTTCATAAAATTCTTTGAGATTTTCCATGTCGCCGTCATCCATTGCCAGCAGCAATGCTATTTTACCAATACCACGTTTATTCATGACTACCTCTTCATTGAGTTAATTATAACGCATAACGTTTTTTAAATTATACCATTAAAATGGTGATAATTCCAATACTTTTTTCTCATAAAAAAGTGTTTCTTCCTGAAGAACATCTGCTCTGTTTTTATATTCAAGAACAAAATCCTTATCACTGATTGTTTCAAGGTTTATTCTTACATTTAATAAAGCGGAGAGAACTGCTGTTCTTGCAAGCATTGCAGCTACAAGACCGTCAGTAACGGCATTTGAATTTCCTCTTGCAACAACGGCCTCAGCCAGAGGAAGGATTTTAAAAGATGTTTCAGCAACGTCAAGAGGAACCTCAGCTGCTATTTTTGCACTTTCTTCTATAGCTTTGTTTCTAAGAATTTTTTGTTCATCATCTTCCTTTGGCATTTTGTATGCTTCCATTACTTTGTTGTATGCGTAGCTGTCTCTTTCAATGTCATCAAGAAGCTTTGTTCTAAGAGCCATTGCCTTGTTTTTTATTTCATTCATTTCAGATTCAACTTCAATGTATTTTTTCTTGCCTGTTGTCAAATTTGCAACCATTTCTGCAAGAGCGGCGCTCAATGCTCCGCAAAGGGCAGCAATGCTTCCTCCTCCAGGAACAGGAGAATTAGAAGCTACAACTTCTGCAAATTCATGTATAGACTTATTTTTCATATGTGTTCCCCTTTACAATTTTTCCATTTTTAATTACTGTTTCAACTATGTTTACTGCTGCATGGTATGGAAGAAAATGAATGGAAGGATATTCAAGAATTATTATGTCTGCCTTCTTTCCTTTTTCAATGCTTCCTATTGTGTCAGCTCTGCCCACTGCAGCCGCAGCATTTATTGTGAGAGCTGTAATTATTTCTTCAATCGACAATTTCATGTGAATTGCTGCTAAAGCTATGACAAGTGGTATTGAATTTGTGAAGCAGCTTCCCGGATTAAAATCCGTAGCCAGTGCCACAGCACAGCCTTCATCTATCATCATTCTTCCCCTTGCATATTCTTCCTTGAGGCAAAATGCAGTTGCGGGCAGAAGTGTGGCAATAGTATCAGACTTTGATAGCATATTGATTCCTTCATCAGAAGACTGCAGCAGGTGGTCTGCAGAAACACAGCCCAGTTCAACTGCAAGTTCTGTTCCTCCAAGCTGAACCATTTCATCGGCATGAATTTTAAGTTTTAATCCTGCATTTTTAGCAGCAGTCAAAAATCTTCTTGACTGTTCCACAGAAAAAACATTTTTTTCACAGAAAATGTCTGCGAATTCTGCCAATTGTTTTTCAGCAACAACTTTCAGAACATCGTTTATCATAAAATCAATGAATTCATCTTCTTTTTCCCTGTATTCAGGCAGAACGCTGTGAGGTCCTAAGAATGTAGGAACCAAGTCCACAGGATGAATTTCGTCAAGTTTTTTCATGGCTTCAAGCTGCCTTATTTCTGTCTCCATGTCAAGGCCGTATCCGCTTTTTCCTTCTATGGTTGTAACGCCCATATCCATAACTTTATCAAGCCTTTTCTTGCCTGTCTGGACAAATTCTTCTAACGTTGTGCTTCTTGTGGCTCTTACGGAACTTGTTATTCCACCGCCTCTTTCCATGATGGACATATAATTGTCCCCTCTTAATCTCCATGAAAATTCGTCAGCCCTGTATCCTCCGAAAATTAAATGAGTGTGAGAATCAATAAATCCCGGAAGCACTGCCTTGTCCATGGCATCTATTACTGTATATTCATTTTCATCATATTTTGAAAGAATCTCATCTGAATCACCAACTTCAACAATTATACCGTCTTCAACGACAACAGCACCATTTCTGATTATTCCAATATCAGACATTGATTTGCCGTGCTTTGGAGCATTTCCTCTGCATGTCACAAGCTCTGAAGCATTTTTTATAATAAGTCTTTTCATTTTTCTCCTTTCACAGTTACCTTCTGCACCGAAATGCAGAAGGTAATATATTTTACTGCAATCTTGTTTCAAGCACCTGGTCGCTTGAGAAATTTTCAAGTCTTAAATAGTAATCTGCTGTATCAACCAATGCCTGCATTGGAACAAGCCCTACTATTTCGCTGCCCACAATGTTTACTCCGTATCTTGCAGCTTCCATTTTGATTGTTTCAAAAACTCTGTAAATGGATGTCTTTGTGTAGTCCGTAAGGTTCATGGATACCTGTACTATGCCCCTGTCTTCAAGTTCTATTCCAAGAGCCTTCACATATCTGAACCCGCCGCTTAAGTGTCTGACCTGTTTTGCAATTTTGCTTGCAATTTCAAGGTTGTTGGTTGAAAGATTAACATTGTATGCAACAAGAGGCATTCTTGCTCCAATTACTGTGGCTCCTGCTGTAGGGTGTATAGTATCAGGACCAAAATCAGGCTTCCACATGTCGTCCTTCATTTTTTCTGCCATTCCTTCAAACTGTCCTTTTCTTATGTTTGCTAGATTTTCTCTGTGAGGAGCTGTTGCAGATTTTTCATAAAGGAAAAACGGACAGTCCGTATTTTTCTAGAAGCTTCCTTTGCAACATGCTTTGCAAGAGCATCTGCTTCTTCAACAGTTGCATTTTTTATTGGAATGAATGGAATAACGTCAACTGCTCCCATACGTGGATGCTGTCCTTCGTGATGATTGAGGTCTATTAATTCAACTGCCCTGCCTATGGCTTCAATCATGGCAGCCCCTAATTCTTCCGGTTCACCAACAAGAGTTACAACTGTTCTGTTGTGATCTTCGTCGCTGGAATAATCAAGAAGCTTAATATTTTTCTTTCCTCTGAAAACATCAAGTATTTTTTCTAATTTCTGCAAATCTCTTCCTTCACTGAAATTTGGAACGCATTCTATTATTTTGTTCATGATTTTCTCCTGTTATTTTTTATATTCTGTAAATGTTCTGTCAATTAATTCATCGCTTGCAACATAAGGAATTGTAATGTGGTCTTCCCCTGCAAACTGCTTGTTGTATTCCATTGTTGTTTCGATGGAATTTTCATTTCGTGCCCATGACCTTCTTGATACTCCAACCATTGTATCCCATGGTATTGACTTAAATAGAATTTCATCAACTCTTCTGCTTCCGTCAAGAACCATTCCAAATCCACCGTTTATGGACTTGCTTATTCCAACTCCCCCGCCGTTGTGAAGGGCAACAAGGCTCATTCCTCTTGCTGCATTTCCTGCAAAGCAGTGTACTGCCATGTCTGCTGTTACGTTGCTTCCGTCATATATGTTTGATGTTTCTCTGAAAGGTGAATCTGTTCCCCCTGTGTCATGGTGGTCTCTTCCTATCATCACAGGACCTATTTCACCGTTTCTTACCATTTCATTAAACTTAAGAGCAATGTCACGTCTTCCAAGGGCATCCTGGTAAAGAATTCTGGCCTGTGTTCCAACAACAAGTTTGTTTTTTTCAGCATCGCGTATCCAGATGTAGTTGTCTCTGTCCTGTCCTCTTCTGTCAGGATTTATACATGACATGGCTGCATGGTCTGTCTTTCTTAAATCTTCAGGATTTCCACTTAAGCAAACCCATCTGAAAGGGCCGTAGCCATAATCAAACAGCATTGGTCCCATTATGTCTTCCACATATGACGGGAATATGAATCCTTCGCTGGTGTCAGTTCCATTTTTTGCAATTTCCTTTACTCCCGCATCAAAAACAGCTTTCATGAACGCATTGCCGTAATCAAAGAAATAAGTTCCTCTGTCAACCAGTGTTTTTACGGCCTTAAAATGTTCTGCCAGAGATTTGTTTACAAGTTCAGCAAATTTTTCTCTGTCAGCTTTTAACAGCTCGGTTCTTTGCTCAAAAGAAAGACCCTTAGGGCAGTATCCTCCGTCATATGGAACATGACAGGATGTCTGGTCGGACAAAAGGTCCACGTGAATATTTTTATCTACTGCATATTCAAGGAGATCAACTATGTTTCCGTGATATGCAATAGAAATTGTCTGTTTTTTATCCAGGTATTCCTGAGCCTTTTTAAAGGCTTCTTCAAGGCTGTCAGTTACCAAAGAAACCCATCCCTGATTCAGTCTTGTTACAATTCTTGAATAATCAACTTCAGCAATTATTCCAACACCGTTGGCAATTTCAACAGCCTTTGGCTGAGCACCGCTCATTCCTCCAAGACCTGAAGTTATAAAAAGATGTCCTGCAAGGTCCTGGTCAGCAGGTATTCCAAGTTCTTTTCTGCCAGCATTGATGAGGGTGTTGAATGTTCCATGAACTATTCCCTGAGGTCCTATATACATCCATCCCCCTGCTGTCATTTGTCCGTAGCTTGAAACACCCATGGCTGTAGCCTTTGCCCAGTCGTGAGGATTGTCAAACATGCCTATCATAAGACCGTTTGATACTAAAACTCTCGGACTAGTTTTGTGAGACTTGAAAAGTCCCAAAGGATGGCCTGACATAACAGCAAGAGTTTGTTCATCTGTAAGCTGTTCAAGATATTTTTTTAAAAGACAGTACTGCATCCAGTTCTGGCAAACCTGGCCTGTTTCCCCGTATGTCACAAGTTCATAAGGGTACAGTGCAACTTCATGGTCAAGGTTGTTGTCGATCATGACCTGAAAAGCTTTGCCTTCAACGCAGTTTCCTTTGTATTCTTCAATTGGTTTTCCGTAAATTCTTTCCTTTGGCATGAAACGATAGCCGTAAATTCTGCCTCTTGTCATTAGCTCTTCTAGAAATTCAGGAGCAAGCTTTTCATGCAGGCTTTCAGGAACATACCTGAGAGCATTTTTAAGAGCAAGCTTGATTTCTCTTTCATTCAATGTAAGCTCTCTCTTGGGTGCTCTTCTCACATTTTCTTTAAACACTGGGTATTCCGGAAGAACGTCATCTAATTTAATTGTCATAGCATTTGATATGTCTAAATTATTAATCATCTTAATACCTCCATTCTTATTAATATCATTATACAAGAACACCGTCGATAAATCGTCTATACATTTAAGATTTCTTAAAGCTTTTTTTATTATAATTAATTTACAGTTAGTAAGAGAAATCTTATTAACATCTCTCCCCCTTGTTTTTTTATAAATACGTTATTAGGTCTTGCAGTGCAAGGCCTAATTTTTTTCAATTTCACCCCTTATCCATTATGCTTAAAATTGTTGATTTTATTGATAATATACTATATTATTGAAATATAAACTTCAGGAGATACTATGGATATTATTTCAGTAAAAATGCTTGGTAACCCCACAGTTATGTACAACCAAAATAAGGTGACTTTTCCTTACAAAAAGGCAGAGGCCTTGTTTTATTATGTCTGCGTCAACAAGCATGTGAGAAGAGAAGAAGCAATTAACGTATTCTGGGCTGACACTGACGAAGCTACCGGGCGCAAGAATTTAAGGGATGCAATTTATAAAATAAAAATAAGCACCTACGATACAATTTTTTCGCCATCAAAAACATACATTGAATTTTCTGACAATGTTAATATTGAAATTGACACAGACAATCTTGATGTTTCAAATGCCAGAAATTTGTACTCTGGAGATTTTCTATTGAACTTCTCAGTAAAAAACTGCTTTGATTTTGAAAACTGGATGATTGAAAAAAGAAACTTCTATAAAGACATATACATACAATCCGTATTTGAAAAAGTCAATGAGCTTGTATCCATCGGTGACTATGTGAACATACAGAAATACTCGGATATATTGATTCAAAATGACCCTTACAATGAAAAAACACTGAGATATCTCATGAAAATTTTTGCTCTTTCTGAAGATTACAACACATCAGTTAAACTTTATTATGACATGTGTTCTGTTTTGAAGCATGACCTGGGAGTAGAGCCGGAACAAAAAACAAAGAAAATGTACAAAGAAATACTGGAACTTAAAAACACATTCAATCAGGATCAGCCAAAAAACAACTGCGACGAGCTAAAAATTAAAGTTGAAAATTTAACCGGTTACTACACCATGTACCACGAAACATACCCTGTACTTGCTTCAGAGTTTTCAAAAAAAGACGACTTTTCAGTAAATGATGTTGAAAGTGAACTTACAAATATCGAAAAAGACCTTAAAAATATCGATAACCTGGACACAGAATACATAAAAATCAAGATGGAAGAATCGTACCTGGCCGGAAGATATTATATTTCCAAAGGAAACTACAACAAGGGTATTGAAAAAATCAACATAAGCATAAAGCTTGCTGAAAAACTCGACAACTTCATTTATCTTTTGAACAATTACAAGCAAATGATTTACTACGGCATTCAGGTAGACAACAATGAAATAATGAAGGAATACATAGACAGGAGCATGAACCTTCTTGAAAAAAGAGATATCATCGAGGAAAGAGGAATAATGTTAAGGCTGAAGGGTCTTTATTTCATTAAGACTGAAAACTACAAGGAAGCAGCCAGCAACCTTACTGAATCCATCAACATTTTTTCAAGTCTGAATATGTTTAATAAAAAATATAGCGTAAATATTTCCGCCTGCTACAACTACCTTGGTCAGATGAACAAGGATCTTGGAAACTTCAAAGAAGCCTTTGATTTTTTCATGAAGGCAATTAACATATGCAATGAAAATTCTGTATTGAAGGGGCTTGAAATATTTTATTCCAATGCAGGCCAGGCATTGTACCACATGGGAAAATATGATGAAGCAAAAAAACATATCAACACGTCATTGGAATATTTTGAACGCTTCAATTCTATCTGGGGCAGGGATTTTGCCGAATGCTATGCAGCTCTCATTGAAATAAAAAATGAAAACTTTAAAACAGCACAGCTTCACATTAAAAATGCTGAAAAATATGCAAAAAAACTTAACAATCCAAAATCCATAGATTTGACAGAAAAAATAAAAAAAATACTGGAAGAAAAATAATCCGCCATTAAAGGCGGATTTTATTTTTCGTTGACCCAGTATTGTCCTCCGTCAGGAGTGCGAATTAATAAATTATAATCAACAAGAAGTCTTCTTAAAATGAAATAATCATTGAATGTGTGATTTTCATTTATTATGTGGTTTACCTCTTTCTCTGAATATTTCTTTCCTTTTTCAAATTTTCCTGCAAGATAAGTTAACACGGGAATTTTTGTCCTGTTTGGTGAAGGCAGTACTTTTATTTTTCCCTCATCATTTAAAAACGGCAATATATTTGTGCTTTTTTTCATTAAAAACCTCTCCTCTCCAATAAATCCTTAACTTCAGGTGACAGTTTCATATGTGCTGCCATTTCATACCCTGCTTTTTCAAGAAGTTTAAAATATTCTTGTTTTTCATCCTTGAATAAATCCGAATTTTCATTTAAGCATCTGCTCTTCGTGAAATATATTTCTCCTGATAAATCCATGTGAACTTTTTCTGCAACCCTGTTAATCCAAAGAGATGTAACGTCAAATTCCTTAGTATCATCTAAACCGCAGCTTGATATCATCATGAGCTTGGGGATTTTTACCTGGCTTGAATTATCAGCATGAACAGCTGGCTTTTGCTGCTCACCAGGTCCTCCTATCATTGTCATCCTGTCCATAAAAACCTTAAGCATTCCGGAAATATTTCCAAATTGAACAGGAGAAGCAAAGACAATTACGTCTGCATCACCCATATGCATCATAATCTCTAACATATCATCTATAATAACGCATTGTGCAGGTCCCTTTGTCCAGCATATGTGGCATCCCATGCAATGATTAATATTTTTTTCTGATAGTTGAATGTTGACGGTTTTTGCTCCTGCATCACCGGCTCCCTTTAAGAACTTTTCAATAATTACATTTGTATTTCCATTTGAACCCCTCGGACTTCCATTTATAACTGTTACTTTCATAATTCCACCTCATTTATATTTACTAATTTACTAAATTACTAAACATATATTAATATCTCAGCACTTATTTGTCAATGCAATTATTTTCCAAAAAATAAAAAATCCGACTTGTCAGTCGGATTTTTTAAATTCTTGCGTAAGACGGGGTTAATTCATTAACATGCTTCATATTTCTTAAATTCCCTCTGAATATAACTCTGCCATCAATATCAAGCAGGCTCTGCGGTCTCACCAGGTTTCTTGGCATGTTTAAATCTGCAACACCACAGCTGTTTAAAATGTAATAAACAAATTCAGAACATAAGAATCTGTCGCTGTAACATGCTTCATTGTTTAATAAGCCGTCAATCAGCCCCATGTAATTGTATTTATAAATGCTGCTGTTCATTATAAATTCATCAAGAAGCTCCACTGCTTTGTTGTATTGCTGTCTTGAAACATCAAGTTCTATAATAACTCCGTGGAGATTTGCGCACATTCCATATATTCCTTCATCGATATTTTCTTTAATGAAGCTGCCCATAAATGGATTGTAAACTTTTTTTCTTCCAAAACTGTACATTTGGTTGAGGTCTTCATCCAATGATATGGCAGCGTGTGTGAATTCATCATTTGTAACAAATCCGATCATCTTTGATAAAACAGTGCTTGTCCTTGTTAAAACTATATATAAGTGCATGGATTTCATAATTGCCTCCGTATGTTAATAACCATATTATCATACATACATCTTAATTATGACTAAATTATTTATTAAAACTTCATTAAATTTTACATTCAATACTAACAACATAAAAAAGTTGCTCCGCAACTCCGCTAGGGGGCCCTATGTCCCCCGACCGCGCAAAAAATACTAACGTATTTTTTGCTGAGCATCTCCCTTGACGGCAAGGGCGTCCCGCCCTTTGCAATCCCTGTTTTTGATATATTTGGAAAGAGAACTTTCCTAATATATCAAAAGCAGCATTAAGCTGCTTCTTTTATTTTTTCATTCCTGTGTAAATCAGCACAGCTTCTCTTAAGAATTCTGCAGTTCCAGGATTTTTGCTGTCATAATATGCTTTGAACCTTTCATCATCAATATACATCTGTGTTATATTGACGTGTGCTTCCTTGTTGTAATCACCCCAGAAAAATGACAGCCATTTTCCGTGAAGCTCCGCGGCCTTTTGAGCTGTTTCACTGTAGGGTTTACCTTCCTTAAAGGCCTTTTCCAATGTTTCTAAAACTTCATTTCCAAGGTCTTCAATTTCCTTTAACTGTTCTTCAGTCATATTTTTCAATATTTTATTTGATTTTTCCACTGCCTTTTCGCCATATTTTTCTCTTGCTTCTTTTCCAAACTTCTTTTCATTGTTTGTAATAAGCTCATCCTTAAATCCTTCAAACTTTTCAGTATTGCACATATTATATTTACCTTCCTTGCTCAAAATTGTTTTTTCCACATTATGGATTAAAATGTCCAGCTGTGTTCTTTTAGAAATGAGCAACTGTCGATGTTCTTCAAGTGCTTTTTTTTCATCGAATTCACGGGACGTTATTATTTCCTTAATTTGATCAAGATTCATCCCAAGTTCTCTGTAAAACAATATTTGCTGCAGCCTGTCAACTTCATGCTCACCGTAAATCCTGTATCCTGAAGAGTTGATTCTTGCCGGCTTAAGAATATCAATTTCATCATAATACCTGAGTGTCCTAGTGCTGACATTTGCCAGGGCTGCAAGTTTTTTAACCGTATATTCCATATGCTCACCTCTTGAATTCATTGTACACATTTACGCAGCGTCAATGTCAACAGTTTTTTATATTTTATACTTTTCTGTGATATTCCTCATACTTATTTATAAAGTACTTGCTTATAAAGTTGACGACAAGTATAAAGACTATGAAAAACAAGGACTTTGCAGGATTTTCAAAATATGAGCTCACATTTTGCCCTATGAATGCAAGAGACAAAATCATAACAAATTTTGAAGGCAACAAAGCCAGTATAAACTGCTGTGTGTTCATGCTTGTTAGAGCAGCTGTACCGCTTATTAAAAATGATGGCGTAAATGGAAAACAATACAGGAAGAACAAGACTGTAAGATTCTTCTTTCTTATTTTTTCCAATGTTCCTTTGTACTTGCTCTTTTCTATTTTGTTTTCTATTTTCTTGCCGCCGATTTTTCGTATGAGCATGAACAATAAAAAAGAGCCCAGGCAATTCCCGATCCATGAATAAAGATATCCCATGAAAAAGCCAAATACAGCAACATTTATGATTACAAAGCCAACAAGAGGAAGCACTGGTATAAATGCCTCAATGACAGGAAGAATGATTCCTGCAATCGGGCCTATCTGTTCAACAAAATTTAAAAAACATCCGTATAATTAGCGTAGTCCATAATAACCTCAGAAGGTATTTTCATTTTTTATTATATAACACTTGATTAATTTAGTATATAAAATATAATAATATTATATATTTAACAGCTTACAAAGCATATGCTTATTATTTCAGAAAGGATTGGTTATATGAAATATTTCATAGGAATTCCTGTTCCATATAGTTACAAAAATAAAATTGAAATGCTCAGGGCAGAAGCAAGATTTCTCACAACAGAGCCTCACATTACTCTTGTTCCTCCTCCAGCACTGCCCGATGATGATTCATTTATAGAAAAAGTTGTTGAAGTCTGCAAGAACACAAAAAGATTTAAGGTACGACTTGACAATCTTGAGCAGTTTGGGGACCGTGTACTTTATGTTGGAGTAAAAAGTCCCGAGCTTATTGTTCTTTATGATAAAATTTATGAAGCACTAAATCTTGAAAAAGAAAAAAGAGGCTATACTCCTCACCTAACAGTTGTAAAGCAAAGACCAAGACGTACTGTAGATTTGGAAGCAATAAGAAAAAAAGCAGAGAAACGTCTGTCTCCCTACCCTGAATACACTTTAAATTCAATTATTGTATACCGTCAACCAAAAGAAAAGTTCATGTACATACCATACATGGAAATCCCGTTTGATAATTAAGAATGAAGAGTTAAGAGTTAAGAATTAAATGAAGAAATTGTGCAAGGCACAATTTCCACAATAATTCTTAATTCTTCATTATTAATTCTTAATTATTTTCAGTTGTTCAATTGAACTTCTATGAGTGCTGCCAGTTCATTGGCATGCATTTTCAGCTCTTCAAGATTTTCTCCCTCTATCATTACTCTTACAAGAGGCTCCGTGCCGGATGGTCTGATGAGAACTCTTCCTTTACCATCAAAGTGTTTTTCTATGTCTTCAATTTTGTTTCTGATTGTTTCATCTTCCATATATGCTTTCTTTTTATCTTCCGCAACACGTGCATTCACAAGCACCTGGGGCATTACTTTCATTACATTGGCAAGTTTTGAAAGTTTGGTGTTTTTTTCCTTAATAACGCTTAACAGCTGAATTGCAGTAAGTAATCCGTCCCCTGTTGTGTTGTAGTCAAGGAAAATAATGTGACCTGACTGCTCTCCTCCAATTGAATGGTTACCGCTTAGCATTTCTTCAAGCACATATCTGTCACCAACATTTGTCTTGATGATGTTGATGTCCTTTTCCCCAAGGCATATATCAAGCCCCATGTTTGTCATTACAGTTCCAATAACGGTGTTGCTCTTCAAGTTTCCTTTTTCCTTCATGCTTATGCCGCATATGGCAAGAACATGGTCTCCGTCTACAATATTTCCGTTTTCATCTGCAGCAATAAGTCTGTCGGCATCTCCGTCAAAAGAAAGTCCTATATCTGCTCCTGTCTCAAGAACAAGCTTTTGAATTTCCTCAGGTTTTGTTGAGCCACAGTTCACATTTATGTTTATACCGTTTGGGTCATTGTGAATTACATAAACCTGTGCTCCAAGTTCATTGAGAAGCTCTGGAGCTGCCTTGTAAACCGCTCCGTTTCCGCAGTCCACGGCAACCTTAAGACCTTTGAAGTCCACATTTATGGTATCCTTTAAGAAATCCATATATTTTCTGACTGGATTTTCGATTCTTATTTTTCTTCCAACTTCTCCTGCAACAGGAACAGTCTCTATGTCCAGATCGTTGAGTATGTATTCTTCAATGGAATTTTCCATGCTATCAGTTAGTTTAAGTCCTTTTTCATTGAAAAATTTAATACCGTTGTATTCCACAGGATTGTGGGAAGCTGTAATCATAACTCCGCCGTCTGCTTCAAGAATTTTAATCATGCACGCTACAGCCGGTGTTGGCAGGACGCCCAGATACAACACATCTATCCCTGCTGAGTTAAGCCCTGCAGACAATGCTCCTTCAAGCATGTCTCCTGATATTCTTGTGTCCATTCCCACAACCATCTTCGGTCTTTTTTTGCCTTTTGTGAGAAAATAGCCGCCCACGCGGCCCAGTTTATATGCTAATTCAGATGACAAATCGCTGTTTGCAATTCCTCTGACTCCGTCAGTTCCAAATAACTTGCCCATTAGTTCCTCCAATAAAATTATTTCATATACATAATATCATATTTATTGATAAAAAAAAAGATACCATTAATATTTAATGGTACCAATCTGTTCTGTGCATTCCTATTTCATTTTTGTCATAAGGAGTTTCCTGGTATATAATATTAATCCAATTTTTAAACAATAAATTTGCATGACTTCTCCACTTTACAAATGGATTCCTGGAAGGGTCATCTCCTGGATAGTAGTTCATGGGAATATTGATATTCTTTCCTTGTGAAACATCTCTGTCATATTCTTTCTTCAGCGTCAGAGGATCATACTCTGAATGACCCATGACAAATATCCTGCTGTAATCATCTGTAACTGCTATATGAACTCCTGCATCTTTAGATTCAGCCAACACTATTAGTTCTTCAACGCTTTTTATGTCTAAAGCTGGTACTTCAGTGTGCCTTGAATGAGGAACATAAAATATATCGTCAAATCCATTTAATAGCATGCATGTTTCATGCATTTTCTCATGCTCAAAAACACCAAATACCTTGTTGTCCAGTGTTGTTTTATTTAAACCGTAAAAATGATGAAGTGCTGCCTGTGCCCCCCAGCAAATAAACATGGTTGATGTAACATTTTTGTTTGAAAAGTCAAATATTTCTTTAATTTCTTCCCAATAGTCCACTTCTTCAAACTCCATGAGTTCAACAGGTGCTCCAGTGACAATCATGGCATCATATTTCTTGTCCTTTACTTCATGAATACTTTTATAAAAACTTTTCATATGGCTTTCGGAAATGTTTTTTGAATCATGAGAACTTGTATGAATGAATTCAACATTAATTTGTATGGGAGAATTTGAAAGCAGCCTTACAAATTGTGCTTCAGTTTCTATTTTAGTTGGCATAAGATTTACCAATGCAACGTCTAATGGTCTTATATCCTGGGTTTCAGCTCTTTCTTTGCTCATTACGAAAATATTTTCTTCTTCCATTGTTTTATAAGCAGGAAGATTTGATGGTATTATAACCGGCATAGAGTTCATTCCTTTCTGTCATTATATAAAAAAACCTCTTTAAAAGAGGATTTTACTTATAAATATTAGATTTACTTTATACTAAACACAATTCATTGTCAATACAAATATGGTTTTAACTGTATATTAAGTTCTTTTCAATTCCCGTTGAAAGATATTTTTTGAATTCGAAATACTGACTAGCAACCTCATAATCCTTATGCAAAAAAGCTTGTTCTAAATCATTGTTTATGAGAGTCGTAAGTTCATGAAAATTACCCTTAAGTTCTCTTTTGTGATATTCATCATATGTATAATCAGTATGCCTTTTGCTGTGCCATAAATCGAAATACTTTGTTATAAAACTGAAAAATGACTTGTTGTTTTTAACGAAATCATAAATGCTTAAAAATATGTAAGCATCTGCACCTGGTTTAAAATTAATTTCTTTGCTTCCCAACCATGCATTCCATGTTTTTTCCTTAGGACAAAACTGAACATTTCCTTCAATGCAAGCAACAACAGCAGCCATAAAATAGCTGTCATCCAAATTAAAACCAGAACAACACGTATCCCATTTACTCTGTTTCAGATTTTCAAATTCTGAAATTTCAATATATTTTTCGACAATAAATTTATCGTCTTTGCTGTTTTGTGACATTTTATCCCCCCTATTTCCATTATATGATAATATATAATTTGCAATTTGTCAATATTTACATGTTTTATTTACATATTGTAAATTTTTGTTGTTTTTTGTTAGATCCTGCATTATAATTAAATAATCATAATAAAAGGACTGGTAACATGGAAACAAGTGAAATTATACGAAATCTGCGCATTAAAAACAACCTTTCTTCTAAGGAACTAAGCAAAATTCTTAATATTTCCGAATCATCAGTTTCATTGTATGAAAGCGGAAAAAGAAAACCAAGCCTTGGCTTAATCATAAAAATTGCCGATTATTTCAGCGTATCTACTGATTATCTATTGGGTCTGTCACATAAGGAATATGAAAACAACATGGCAGAAAAAGACTTTTCCATGTTGATAGAAAACATAGTTTATTTTCTTGAGAAGTCTGATTACATAGTATATGACGGCAAAATGGTCAGCAAGACTCTCACATTGATTTTAAGGAATTATCTGGTTGGAATTTTAGAAAACATGAAATTGCTTACAACTTTATAACAGTAAAACAATTTGATAAAAATAATTAAAACTGATATAATCATATGAGTTTTATTTTATTTATGTCAGAAAGGAATAAAAAATGATAGTTTTATCGTGCAATGATGTTTCCAAGGCCTATGTGGTTGAAAATATAATAGAAAACATTTCATTTACCGTAGACGACAATGAAAAAGTCGGTCTCATAGGACTTAATGGAGCAGGAAAAACTACCTTGTTTAATATATTGACTGAAAACCTGGAGCCTGATCAAGGCTCAATATTCAGAGCAAAAGGAAAAAAACTTGGTTATTTGAAACAAAATACAAACATAGAATCAGAAAAAAGCATAATGGATGAAATGCTCACCATTTATGATAATGTCATAAAAATGGAAGAAGAACTTCATGAACTTTCACACAAAATAAGCAACTTTACAGAAAATGACGATCCCGGCGTTCTTGAAAAGCTTATGAACACATACGCAAGCTTAAGCGAAAAATTTGAGGATGAAGACGGTTACAGCTTTAAAAGCCACATTAAGGGAGTTTTAAGAGGTCTTGGCTTCGACCACAGCGAATTTGACAAACCCATAAATTTATTGAGCGGCGGTCAGAAAAGCAGGGTGATGCTTGCAAAGCTTCTTCTTGAAAAAGCAGACATACTTCTTTTGGATGAACCTACAAACCACCTGGACATTGAAGCAATTTCATGGCTTGAAAAATACATCAAGGATTTTAAAGGATCCGTTATTTTAATTTCCCATGACAGATACTTCCTTGACAATACTGTCGAAAGAGTTTTCGTCATGGAAAATAAATCTTTAAAAGCATACAACGGAAACTACACTGAGTTCATGAAAAAGAGAAAATGCGAACTTGAACTTGAAATGAAGCAATATGAAGAATATGAAAAGGAAATTGAAAGACAGGAAGAAATGATTCGCCGCCTTCACGCCTATGGTAGCAAGAGAAACATAAGGCAGGCTTTCAGCAGGCAAAAAGCACTGGATAAAATCAAAAAAATGGATAAGCCATCTCAGGACAACAGAAAAGTGAAGCTTAGGTTTACACCTAAAATCAAAAGCGGCCGAGATGTTTTAAAAGTTGAAAAAATGGGTATAAGTTTCAATGAATTTGAAGTATTTAATAATCTTAACATGGAAATTTACCGCGGTGAAAAAGTAGGCATAATAGGTCCTAACGGCATAGGAAAAACAACTCTTTTAAAAACAGTTGCCGAAAAAATTGTTGACTACAAAGGAAATTTCACACTTGGCCACTATGTGCAAACAGGATACTATGACCAGGAACAAAC
Organism: Sedimentibacter sp. B4; assembly: GCF_000309315.1. Taxonomy (NCBI): domain Bacteria; kingdom Bacillati; phylum Bacillota; class Tissierellia; genus Sedimentibacter; species Sedimentibacter sp. B4. The sequence continues at coordinate 22,380 of NZ_CANG01000009.1, read as the reverse complement.
AAACCTAGACAGTGAAAACACGGTCATAGATGAAATATGGGATGAAAATCCAACACTCAACTACTATGACATCCGTACGATGCTTGCTCAGTTTCTATTCAACGGCGATGATTTATATAAAATTGTCGGTGATCTCAGCGGAGGTGAAAAAGGCAGGCTTTCACTTTTAAAGCTCATGACTTCAAATGCAAACTTCCTTCTAATGGATGAACCTACAAACCATCTGGACATTGATTCAAAGGAAGTTTTAGAAGATGCTCTTTTAAATTATGAAGGAACTGTTCTTGTTGTTTCTCATGATAGATACTTTTTAAACAAGGTTGCCAACAAAATATACGATATGTCAAAAGATGGTATTTCCCCGTACCTTGGCAACTACGACTACTACCTTCAAAAAAAAGCAGAGCTTGAGGAAAAGGAAGATGATGTTTCAGCCTCAAAAACAAAGACTCAGATTATTGCTGAAAAGAAAAAAGAACGTGAAATCATTCGTGGACGGCAGCAGCGGGAAAAAGGAATCAAAAAAATCGAAGAACAAATTGAAATGCATGAAAATGAAATTTCTGTATTGGAAGACAAATTATGTCAACCTTCGACATATGACGACAAATTTTTAATTATAGAATTAAACGAAAAATTAAACATTCAAAAAATCGAACTTGAGGAATTATACAATCAATGGGCGGAAATTCAGGACAATTAAAAAAAGTTATCCACCCTTTGTTGATATGTTGTGAATAACTTTTTCTGCAATAGACTGTATCAACAGCTTTATCCACAGCTGTTGATACTTTTTTATTATTTTCTGTTAATTACTCTCAAGCTCCAAATTAGGAAGAGCATTTAGTGATGAATCTGCAAATTGTTTATTTAAATATTTATAATATGCAGCTGCTCCTATCATGGCTGCATTATCTGTGCATAAAACAGGCGATGGTTTTGTAAATTTATAACCTGCTGCAAGACACTGCTCTTGAAGAATTTCCCTGAGTCTTGAATTTGAAGCCACGCCTCCTGCTAACGCCACAGTATTGCATTCTTTCTTCTTTGCAGCTTTCATGGTTTTCATTGCAAGAACTTCAACAACTGCTTCCTGGAAACTTGCTGCTACGTCTTCAATGACTACTTTTTCATTCTTTTGCTCAGAGTTGTGAATATAATTCAATACTGCTGATTTTAAACCGCTGAAACTGAAGTCAAGAGTTTCCTCATCAATAATTACCCTAGGAAACTTTATGGCATCCTTGTTTCCCATTTTTGCAGTCTTGTCAACCAGCGGACCTCCCGGATATCCAAGCCCTATGGCTCTGGCAATTTTATCGAAAGCTTCTCCCGCTGCGTCGTCTCTGGTAACTCCCAATATTTCATACTTCCCGTAATCTTTCACATATACAAGGTGTGAATGTCCTCCTGATGCAACCATGCATATGAAAGGAGGCTCCAGATTTTTGTCTTCAATGTAGTTGGCGCTTATGTGTCCTTCAATGTGATTTACACCTATGAGAGGTTTTTGCCATGCAAAAGCAAGACCCTTTGCAAAATTTACTCCCACAAGAAGAGCTCCTACAAGACCGGGACCGTATGTAACGGCAACCGCATCTATTTGTTCACTTGTAACATTTGCATTCTTCAATGCTTCTTCTACCACATCGCTTATATTTTCAATATGCTTTCTTGAAGCAACTTCAGGAACAACACCGCCGAATTCCTTGTGAATTTCAATCTGTGTTGAAATTACGTTTGACAGAACATTTCTGCCGTTTTCAACCACAGCCGCAGCAGTTTCGTCGCAAGATGACTCTATAGAAAGTATCAATACATTTTCTTTCATTTTTTCCTCCGTCAGTACAATTGCTTTGATTATACTACTTCAAGTTATTGAACGCAACTTTTTTAACCACGTTACTAATAGCGAAAAAACAGCAACTTCAGCAGATAGCAAAAAGGGACCTGCATTTCAATGCAAATCCCTTTTTGCTGTAAATTTCGTAAATTATAAGCTTATCTTATTTAATCAAGAGTTATTTTACCCTTCTTGTTGGATCTCCATACGTGAAGACCAAGAGCAAGACCTATTACTCCGTAAACCATGAATGTTCTGAAATATTCTCCAAGAAGAGCATTTCCAAACAGAGACTGTCCGATTTCCGGTGACATGATAAACATTGAATTGAACAACACTGTTCCTATTATGGCATGTTTTAAATTTGCCTTTTGAGTTGAAGCTCCTCCAACCAGTAATGAAGCAACTGAAAACATTCCTATTTGAGTGTGTGCGTTGTAAGTGTTCAGAGTTCCCATGTTCTGTAGATACATTATTTGTCCCCAGGCTGCAAGAACTGTAGACATAATGGTTGCAATTATTCTCGTTCTGTCAACATTAATGCCTGATACTTCAGCAATGTGCTGGTTTTGCCCAACACTTCTGAAGTCTTGTCCAAGCTTTGTCCTTAAAATAAGTTCATTGAACACACAAAGTGCTATTATAAGGAGTGCATTGACAACAGGGACCTTTCTTACCATCATGAGGCTAGAGTTTGTTAATATAGCCTGTGCACTTATTCCTGCAATTATCAAACAGCTTGCAATGTTAATGTATGTCATCCTTTTTTTGTTTTTTGAGAAAACAGGATTCTTTGAATTTTTCGCCATTCTTATTAACTGAAGAAGTAACACTGCTATAGCAACTATGAGTACTGCCCACATGAACGGTATTTCCATAATGCTGTCAAGTGCATACTTGAGTCCCCCATCCTTAACAGGGACCAGGTCCACAGTCATTCTTATTCCCACACCGTCAGGCTTTATCATAGGATGTGTTGCAGGCACCTTTATGATAACGCCAACAACAAACAAGAACAAGAACTGGTAAATACCATTGGCAAAGTAACCTACAATCAAGCTGGCTATCATTTCCTGTCCTCTTGTCTTGTTGTACAACACTCCTGTGAAATAACCAAACAAAGCAGATATTGGAAATGCAAGGAGGAATGTGAGCATGAGGCCTGAGAATCCGCCTAGATTAAAATATCTTATTATTGCAATGGCTATTTGCCCTGCCATTGCACCAACAACTATACCAAAGTTAAGTCCAAGACCTGCAACAACAGGGATTATAAGGGACAAAACCAGAAAAGCATTTCTGAAGAAACGACTTGACAACTCTGTAAGGAAAAAATTCATTGTTACGCCGTCAGAAACCATAAACCCGAATATAGTAAAGGCAACAAATATTAATGTAACAATATTGTCAGCAAACCAGGATGACTCCTTTTTAACTTTCAATCTTTCACCTGTAGATACATTGTTCATTATTTTCCGCCTCCTTTTACTTGTGTCAAAGCATAAAGGATTATTCCGTTCTGAATTATCATACGAAGTATTTCAGACAAGTCAGTACCTTCAAACAATTGATTTGCTACAGGTAGTGCTGTAGTCAAAAGCCCCTGGAATATTATTACGCCTATTATTACATGTGATACTTTAGCCCTAGAAGCTGTAGCTCCGCCTATAAGTATAGCAGCAACAGCAGAAAATGCCATCATCAAAGGGGCACTGTAAAGCTGTGCGTAACCGTAGCCCTGTGAATAAACAATAATTCCTATGGCACCAAGCACTGTTGAAAGCATATTGGCTTTTATTCTGTTATTGTCTATTTCAATACCTGAGGCCTGGGCAAATCTTGGATTAATACCGCCTGCAGATATGGCAATACCTGATTTTGATCTGAAATATAGCCACACTATGAAGCAGCAAACACCAAATACAAGAAGCATTCCTGTAGGTATGATGATTCCACCGATTGTGAATTTCCAGAAGTTGTTGAGTATCTGAGCTCCTCCAACTGCATCCAGCTGTATTGTTTCTCTCAGACCTGTTCCTATAAACCATCCCATTTTCGGATTTTTAAAAGGAATCATAAGCCATGCAAGACACATTGCAGCTACTATGGAAAAGCCTGTATATGTTGCAATTGTCATTTCTGAACCTTTAACTGCATTAAGAAGTTTTCCGTACAAAAATCCTACCACAGCAGCCAATGGAATTGCAAACGCTATAGACGCTGCAAGCCATGCTGCTCCCGTGAATCCAAGTTCAATTGAACTAACAAGTGAAAACAAACCGCACACAATTCCCACAGGTAGTGCAAAGTTTGGTCCTGTACCTGACTGGATTGAAGGAACCATTGCAAGAACCAGAATTCCGTTCATGCCGGCACGCTTTAACGTGTCACTTAAGAGAGTTGTCATGGATATTCCCAAGAAACCCCCGGTAATTATAAGAATCAGCCAGAACACTCCTATTATCAGAGTAGGCAGACCTATTTTGTTTACTGTTTCCTTAAAGCTGAAACTACCTTTTTCTTTCATTTCAACCATTATGCCTCACTCCCTTCTGCATGGCTTTTGCTTCCAGACATCATCAGACCGAATTCAGCATCCGGAGCTTCTGGAGAAAGCACGCCTTCAACCTTGCCTTCACAAATAATTACAATTCTGTCGCTTATTGCTCTTAATTCTGCAAGTTCAGAAGAAGTCATAACAATAGTCATACCATATTCTGTGTTCAACTGTTTCAATAAATCAAGAACAAGTTTTTTTGCTCCAATATCTATTCCTCTCGTTGGTTCGGAAACCAGAAGAAGTGTTGGATTCAAACTTAAAGCTCTTGCAACGCATACCTTTTGCTGGTTGCCTCCGCTTAATCTTCCAACTTTCTGAAGCGGCGATGTACATCTTATATCAAGGTCCTTGATCATTTTGTCTGTATGTGATCTTATTTTGCCAGAATTTTTAAATCTGAAAGGTCCCAATTTATTTAAAAAGTCATTGTTTATCTGCATTGCTGAAAATGCTATGTTAAGTTCTATAGATTCATCAAGCAGCAAACCAATGCCCTTCCTGTCTTCACTAACAAAAGCAAGTCCTGATTTTATAGCAGCTTTTGGATCATTTAAACTAAGAGTTTTTCCATTAAATGTAATGTCTCCGCTTGATGGATAAATACCCATCAATCCATTAGCAAGTCCTAGTTTTCCTTGTCCTGCCAAACCACCTATGCCGACTATTTCTCCTTTTTTTACTTCGAGGTTAATTCCCTTGACCCTTTCACCCGGCATTGCTACATTTAAATCCTTAATACTTAAAATAATTTCATCAGAAGCTTTCTTATTTACGCTTTCACTTCTGTCGATTGAAATTTTTCTTCCAACCATAAGCTGAGCTATTTCAAATTTATTTGTATCCTTTATGTCCTTTGTGGCAACATGCTCGCCATCTCTGAGAACAGTAACCTTGTCAGCAACATCTACAATTTCATCAAGCCTGTGGCTTATGAACAATATTCCTATTCCTTTCTGGGACAGCTTTCTTATGGCGTCCAGAAGATTTTTCGCTTCGGCTTCCGCGAGCACTGCCGTAGGTTCATCAAATACAAGAATTTTTATTCCTGTCTTGTCAATCTCACGGGCTATTTCAATAAACTGCATGTGGCCTACAGGAAGACCTGCAACAGGAAGAAACTCATCAATGTTCATATCCAGAGTATCAAGAGCTTTTCTAGCATCTTCATTCATCGCTTTGAAATCCAGGGATTCAAGCCTTTTACCGAGCACTGTGCTCACAGGATTTTGTCTTGTTATTTCTCTGTTGAGTTTAATGTTTTCAGTAATGGTAAATCCCGGTATAAGCATAAATTCCTGATGTACCATGCCTATTCCGTATTTCATGGCATCGTGAGGAGATTTTATATGTGCTTCCTGTCCGTCTATCTCAATTTTTCCTTCAAAACCTCCGGTAGTATGAATTACCGGCATTCCGAAGAGAATATTCATCAATGTTGATTTTCCTGCTCCGTTTTCTCCAATAAGAGCATGTATTTCACCTTTTTTTAGCTCAATGTTAATATCCTTCAACACTTTGTTTCCGGAGTATTCTTTTGAAACATGTTTTAAGCTTAGAAGGTTATCACTCATCATTACCTCCTGAAATATGATTTAGCGTAAAAAGGAATGCCAGAAGTTCATTATAAGAAATTCTGAAACATTCCTTAGTTATAATTCAATTCTATAAAGTTTTAGCTGTTAAATTATGTCTTCTTCGCTGTAAGTTAAGAAATCCATCATTATCAATCTAAATGTAGGATATTCTACAGAATTTTCTATATAAGTATTAGTTTTAACACCAATACCGTTAGCATATTCTGTCATCAGTTCTTCCAATACCTTTGTATCAAGTTCATCGCCAACTTCACCGTTGATCCATTTAACTGCATATTCAGTTGAAGCAACTGTGTTCATCATAGCAACTGGTACAGGCCATGTTGAGAATCTGCCAAGAAGACCGGCGTCTTTAAGTTTCTTTGCAGTTTCGCTTATAACGTTTGCCATAGCATCAGCTGAATAACCTGTTGACTCTATACCAAGAGCTGATGGATATCCATGGTAAGGTGATGGACAGCATGGTTGAGGATATATTGCACCTGCATCGTAGCAAGCTTTAATAAGTGGAGTCTGCATTGCGCAGTTTGTTGAGAAGAATGCTGTATCCTTGCCATATTTTTCTACCATTTTAGGAACGTCTTCAAGAATGAACTGCTGTGCACCTGGAACACCAGAATCTCCAGTTGGGTCCGGAGCTGTAGCATCAACAAATTCAATACCTATCTTCTTGCAAGTTTCAATCATCAAGTCTCTTCTAGCTGAAAGAAGAACAACTGACATATGTCTTGGGAATGAGTAGTGAACAAAAGTTTTAGCTCCCATATTTTTTGCCTGTTCAGGAATAGTTGTTCCCATTCCAAGTTCGTCAGGCTGCAATATTAAGTCAGCTCTTTCAACAACGTCTGGTGGGTTTTCCTGTGGTGAGCAATATGCTATGAACATGTCATCACGAGTTTCCAGAAGTTTATCAACTGCAGCGTTTGTTCCTGGAACTGCCTGGTTGATTATCAAAGCTTTAACTTCAGGATCAGAGCCAATCTTAGTGATTGTACTGATCATTTGTTCCTGTTCAGTCATGAAATTATCTGGCCACAAAACGTGCATTATCTTTTTATCGCCGTACTTTTCAACCATTTGTTGAGCTGAACGATATTCTTCTTCATTTTGAGAAAGAGTATTTGTTACTATTGCAATTTTACCAGCAAATGGTTCTTCAGCTGATGGTTCTGCTGCCGGTGTTTCAGCTGCCGGTGTTTCTGCTGGTGTTTGTGCAGGGGCTTCAGTTTTTTGAGCGCATGCACCCAGACTGAATACCATTGCAAGTACTAAAAAGATGCTTATAAACTTTTTCATTCTTTTCCCTCCAAATTTTTTTACAATATGTACTAATTGTATATACACTTTATTATAATTGAATATATATTAATTGTCAATCCATAGTTATTAAGAAGAACACTACAGGTTTTCAAGTAAAAAATAACAAATGAATTTTAATGAAAACGATTGTTGTCGTTATTTGTAATTTTTAAATACGTTTTCCGTGGCTATGTATTCGTTTTCAAGCCATTTTTTTCTTATTTTTGGTTTAATCCTTTAAACATACGTGTAATTTATATTTATAAATTAATTTTAATAATAATTTTGCCAATATTTTTCAAACTGGAAGAATGTAATTATTTATCTATTGAAATAAAAAATATACTTTAGAATTTTAGCAAAAAGTGGTAGTATTAATTAACAACGTTTTCATAAGATTAACTAAATCCTCAAAATTCAAAAAACTGATTCGTCAACAATACATTATGCAAAGCTGAATCATCATAAAAAAATGATTAAGAAGGAAGGTCGATTTATTTGTCAAAACAAGAACATATTTCTGTTCAACCAAAAGCTTTGAAGATTATTAACGAAATTAATAAAACAATAATTGGTAAAGATGAAGTAATTGCAAAAGTACTTATGGCCATCCTTGCAAAAGGTCACATTTTATTAGAAGATACTCCTGGCGTTGGCAAGACAACACTTGCTCTTGCTTTCTCCAAAACTATGGGACTTGATTATAAACGAATACAATTTACGCCGGAAATCATGCCAGCAGATGTGGTAGGTTTTTCTGTCTATAGTAAAGATAAGGAAAAACTTTTATATCAGCCTGGAGCAGTCTTATGTAATCTTCTGCTAGTAGATGAAATTAATAGAGCCAGTTCCAAGACACAAAGTGCTTTACTGGAGGCAATGGAAGAATGCTCGGTTACAGTTGACGGAGTAACACGCCAGCTGCCTAACCCTTTTACAGTTATTGCTACCCAGAATCCCATAGGTTCAACAGGCACACAAATGCTTCCTGAATCTCAAATGGACCGTTTTATGGTCAAACTTTCCATGGGCTACCCGGAATTTCAAGATGAGCTTAAAATTTTAAAAAATAAGCAATCAAGAGAATTACTGAAATCATTAGAGCAATCCACCAACACAACGGAAATTTTACAAATACAGGAGCAAGTGGAAAACGTTCATATAGATGATGACATATATGTGTATATTACCCGCCTTGCTTCAACTACAAGAGAACATCAACTGATTCGCCTCGGTGTTAGCCCACGGGGTTCTATTGCGCTTGTTAGAATGAGTAAATCTGCTGCGTGGCTTGCAGGCAGGGATTATGTAATACCATCAGATGTGCAGCTTGTATTTTTTGATGTTTTTGAACATCGCATAATTCTTAACACTCAGGTAAGTCTAGGGAATGCAACTGTTCACAGCATATTGTCAAGAATTATGCAGACAGTCCTTCCGCCTGACATCTCCCGAAAGAGAGCTAATCCATGATATCAAAAAGATTGGAATATTTGGTGCTGTTGTTAGCTGCCTTTGTCTTTCATATATTTGTGGTAGATTATATTTCATTTTGGATTCTTGCATTTCTTTTAATGCTGCCGCTAGTTTCCTTGCTTATTACAGTTCTCGCAATGGGCGGAGCAACAGCCGAACTAATAATAAATAAGGCCTCAATTCAAAAGAATGAGTCCCTTCCAATACAATTGAAAATACATAACAAGCACTTATTTCTAACATGTATGTGCATGGTAAAATTGACCATACAAAACGAATTGCTGCAACAGGAAGAAACAAGATTGTTTTTCATGACTGCAACACATTCCGGACAGACTGTGGAACAGGTAATATCATCTAAATATTGCGGCATGCTTAAATGCAGCATTTCAGAACTTAAGATTTATGATGCTCTCGGGTTATTCTCGTTTCGTAAAGAAACCGAGTCCAGCTATTTTGTCTCAGTTCTTCCTTCTGTTTATCCTCTGATGGCCATCAGTTCGAAAATTCAGCAGGATATTAAAAACAACATAACTTCACGAACCGTGAAAGGAAATGATCCTTCTGAATTTATGGATGTCCGCCAGTATCGTGACGGAGACCGGCTGGCAAGAATACACTGGAAGCTTTCCGACAAATATGATCAAATAATGGTAAAGGATTTCGGTGATCCCATTTCAAATGATGTACTGCTGCTTTTTGATTTAAATGGTAACAGCGACGAAAAAATTTGCGGGCTTTTGGATGCAGTTTATTCCATCTCCAATTTTCTAATTAAAAATCAGATTACTTATGAAATACAGTGGTATGACAGCGTGCATGAACGTTCAGTGCTCACAGAAATTGCACAGAATAATGACCTGGTATCAGCCTTTGAAGCCATAATGACTAAAAGCAGATATCAAAAGCAGTCTTGGATCTTGAAAAACTGCAACAATGTCTACGACTATAAGCCATATTCTGTTGTATTGTACCTATGCTCTGAAATCACGTCAAATTCCATTGCTCTTATTCATAAACGTCTAGCCGGAAGCCGTATAAACATCCTGCTTGTTACGGATGTACCAGAAACTCGTACAGACCTGACAATCATAGATCTGAAAAATATAAAAGAAAACATGAGCAACCTGGTGATTTAGTACTTTGTATAGGAGACTTATATGAAACACAATATTACAAAATCAAAACATGTAATTCACCTTGACAATCCAGCCCTCTTTCAATCAAAAAACTCTTTATTTATGCAGTTTCTTTTTTATTTTTTATTTTTAATTCTGGGAGTTTCCGGAGTGTATGGATGTTTTTACACTACATTTTCCCTTCCTATCATGCAGAAGGAATTTATATTCTATTCAGTTGTATTTTGTGCTGTCATTACATTCGTGTTTTTAATCAAACCCAAACGCAAAATTGTGCTTGCTCTATTACTTTCAGTTTCTGCCTATATTTTTTTTATAAAACGAAAAATAATATACGTCTTAGCAAATAATTTGACTCAGGGATATTTCCTTACCTATAATTCTGTAGCTTCAGCATACGCTCAAAAAGCACAATACAGTCTTTTCACATTTCCAGTATCTGTAGCTGGCACAAACGAAATAAGAGCTTCCATTACCATGTTTGCTGTTCTTACTTTATTCTTTTTTTCACTTCTTTTGGCATGGATACTTGTTCTGAGAAAAAATTCAATTTTGTGTTTTATTCTTACTGCACCATTTTTAGGTATATCAGTGTTTTTCGGCATTATTCCCCATTATGCAGCAGTAGGGGCATTATATATTTTTTGGGCTTTTTTGATTATGAACTCTTCATTTTTGCGTTCTAAAAATAAATTCAATAAAAAGAAAGGTATATTTTACAGCGGCGGAAAAAATGCAGCAAATCCTCAATCACTTATATTTCTTCCAATTTTAATTTCATGTCTCATTTTTGTAACTGTCCTCTTTCCAATGAACAGCTATAAGCGTTCAGACTTTGTGAAGGATCTTCGCATAAGCATTCTCAGCGTTCCTAAAATTCCATCTCCTATTCAGCTACCCATACAAAGCATTTTAGGATATACCGGACGTGTAAATCTTCAACTGATTGGAAACATAACATTTACAGGGAAGACCGTATTGCGTGTAAAGTCTTCTGGACCTGAAAGTGACTATCTTAAGGGATTTGTAGGCAGCATATATACCGGCCATAGCTGGGACTGTTTACCTGCGAAGGAATACGAAAAACTTGATTCAATATTAAGCCAGTGGAAGGTTCAAAATTTTTCTTCACACTTTAACAAGCTTCTTGGAAGGAATGCAAAAACATATGATCTGACGGTTCAAAATATGAAAAGAAATTCACTGCGTGTTTATGCTCCTTATGGTCTGTTATCAAGACCTGAAGAGTTACCTGGCATAGATTTTATACATGATGGTTTTTTAAGATCCGGCAATAAGCTGTTTGGCTTAAGTGAATACAACATGAAAGCAACCACCCTGCAAATTGATGCATGGAAAATGTCAGAATCAATGATAAATGCCTTTAACAAAGAGCAGCGGCCATTTATCCATGCAGCAATGGAATATAAAGATTTTGTGTATTCCCACTATACTCAGCTCCCTGAAGCACTGGATGAAAGGCTTAGTCAATATCTCCATGAACATAATTTGAACATTAAAAACTATACTAATCCTAACGCTTTTGCAAATGCAGTCATTACTCATGTAAAAAACGAAAATTCATATACACTTTCACCTGGCATGACTCCAGAAGGGAGGGATTTTGTGGAGTACTTCCTTTTCGAAAATCACAAAGGTTATTGTGTACATTTTGCCTCTGCCACAGTTGCATTGCTCAGGTCTGCAGGAGTTCCTGCCCGTTATGTTGAAGGTTATGCAGTATCTCCCGATGATTTTGAAGGGCATGATGAATGGGCAAGTATCCCCGATTCACGTTCACATGCATGGGTGGAAATATATCTCAGCTCAGTTGGCTGGGTCCCTGTTGAGGCTACACCAAGTGCTGACAGGGGAATAATTAATCATGAAGCTGCTGAGGCACAAAATTCTTCTTCCATAAATGACTTGGAAGATGACGTAACTAATGATAAATTTTATAAACATGAGCCTCCTCAAACAAATGAACTGCCTGATGATGAAAACAATGAATCCATCTCTGGTGAAGTGCAAAGTTCATCTGCCAATTATACACATAATATAATTAGTATATTGACAACATTAGCAATGTTTGGCTTATTCATAGCAGTCTTTCCATGCAGCAGAAAACTGCAAATTGCCTTGCGCAAGAAAAAGTTTACTCAAAATGATAGCAACAAAGCTGCAATTGCAGTCTACGATTATATTGTGAAGCTACATGCATATGAAAGGGCTTATAAAACTGCTGACTCCAAGATTCCAAACAATATATATAATATTGTGCTAAAAGCCAGGTACAGCCAGCATATGCTTACAGAATATGAGTTGGGAAATCTATTGGTTTATGCTGAAAATCAAAGTGTTGAAATTCAAAAAACAGTTTCGTTAATTAAGCGGTTCGTAGGCAAGTATATCTATGTGTTGTTTTAATTTAGCACATTCATAATTATGGCTGCAAAACAAAAAGGAGGATATCCTCCTTTATAAAATGTTTTTTGTTGAAATTACTTTAAATTTTCAAGAAATGTTCGAAGTTTCTTTTTTTGTTCAGGGTTCAGGAACATTTCAAAGTTCTTCAGATCCTGAATTTTCTTGTTATATTCCTGCTCTCCGTATTGTTCCTTAAGCTGCTTGCTCATGTTCTGAGCATCTTTTATTATTTCTTCTTCGGTCTTCCCGTTGTATTTTTCTTTGAATTCCTTAAACTGCTTGTTGTTTACAAAATCATTTATATTTTTGTCGTTTGCTGCCTCTTTAAATTCTTTGCTTCCAGTAATTTTATTGACATTTTTATCGTCAAAATTCTTAAAAATATTTGCCATTCATATACCTCCATTTCATAATACATAGTATGCAGAAACACACAATAAATTACAATTTTAATTACCGCATCCTTGTAACACTATTGCACCAGGGGAATAAACTATATTATTAAATATGATATAAGAAGGTGATAATATTCCTGTTCAAATATTATTTTATTTTTTGGCTGCCAGATATATAATGGGAAACAGCCAGCTTCCGGGTATGGTTTCAAAACTTTCCGGACCTACAAAAAATGTTGCTGCATCTCTGATTTCCGATCCACACAAAATTGAAAATGTCATAGGAATGGTGCGCACATTTGCTCCTCTTGCATCACCCCAAACAGTATCAAAAGTAAATACATATCTGCCGCTTGCAGAAAAAACAAGCACACTATTAGGAATGTATTCGTTTTTAAACAGAGCTCAGACATTCAAACCATTAGAACCCTTAAACGCAAGTACACCTGCTGAAAAATTATCAGCACTGATGAAAAGCGGAAATATTCCTGTTGCCAAGCTGGCACAGCCGCTAATAGCAAACAACATGGAAAAAGTCATGGGTGGAATGGCTATGAATATGTTGAAAAACGGCAACTTGGGAGACATTCTATCATCATTTGCAAATCAGCAGTCAGGAACAAAAAATAGCGGAAACGGCGGATTAGACTTAAACAATCTCGATCTTAACAGCCTCATGGAAACTTTCATGCCAATTATAAACAACATGTCAAATCAAGAAGAAAAGGTGCCTGAAAAACAATCAGAAAAAAGTCCAGAAATTAAAACAGAAAGGAAGCCGAGAACATCCAGACAAGATGTGCATGCTCCTAAAAAAGACACAACGCCCTCAGTGATCTTTAACGAAACGAGTCTACCTGATTATGATGCAGAACCGGTGCCAGAGCATGAGTACAATGATAATAAATACGAAGATCATCAAGATAATCAGGATGTTTCTCTACATGAAGAAATAAACGACCAGTCACAAAGAGAAAACCACACCCCTATAAAAATAAGACATAAAAGAAGAAGATAACAATAAATAGAATGGAGGATATTAATGTCCTCCATTCTATTTATTAATCTATTATCACTGCTTCACCAATGTCAAACAGGTAAAGGAAGCATTCCTTTACATTTCTGCCTGTAATTTTTTCAACGGCTTCCTTGTATGACAGAATCTGAGGGCTGTATTCCTCTTTGAGGGCTTCGATTCCTCCCTTAGACACCTCGTCTGTCTTGTAGTCAATTATAACCGCCTCTTCTCCCTCCAGAAAATAACAGTCAATAATTCCCTGAATCAATATAACATCTTCCTTGTTCAAGGAGCTGATTATTTCATGGGCTTTCTTTTTTATAACAAAAGGAATTTCCCTTTTCACATCTTTGGATTCTTTCATTCTAATGCCGATTTCAGACTTAAAAAATTCTTCGATTTTTCTTCCATCGACAACAGCTGCTTCTTTTTCTGAAAGAAGCTTTTTAATTACCATTTCTTCCACTTGTAATTTTATGTCTTCATGATTTAATCCTCTGTCAAGCTCAAGATGCTGCATGACAAAATGTACAACCGTACCAATTTCTGCTTTTGTGAAGTCTTTTTCATCTTCCTTGAACTGAGGAATGTCTCTTATCACAGGAATTCTGTATTTGATGCTTTCGATTTTTTCCTGTTTCATGGTCTTTATGTCCGTAACCGATAGTTTAGTTGGAATGTTGACTGATTTAGAAAAAGCATACTTGTAGTTAAGACGCCTTTCTATTTCATTTTTCATATTAAGGTCTTCATATTTTTTGAAGCTGTTTATTTCATGAAACATATTTTCCTTAATTTTTTGACCTTCTTCCTCAGTCATGCTTATTTGAGGCAACGTTATGCGATTTATGTTCCAATCTGAACTAAAGTTTAAGTTTTCTTTGCAGCAGTCAACATGATAAATGAATTTATGGTCATTAACGGCATTCATGATGAAATTTTCGTCTTTCCTTCCGAACAAGCAGCTGCATATCCAGTCAAGATATGATTCTTCAGTGTATATGTTGTAAATGGAAGGACCCTTTCTCCACTTCTTCATTTTTGTTTCAAAATTATCCACGGTTCCTATCATAATCAGCCTGTCCACTGCTCTTGTCATGGCAACATACAGAACTCTCATTTCCTCTGACAGATTTTCCTTCTTGATAATGTTTTTAACAGCCATCCTTGGAAAAGTTTCTCTGAAGATTCTTTCATCCGGATTGACATACTTGGGAGCCACACCGTAAATCCTATGTTTCAAAATGCTTTTAGATACATCTGTTCGGTTGAATTTCTTGTTCATTCCACACATTATAACGACAGGAAATTCAAGCCCCTTGCTCTTATGAACGGACATGAGCCTTACAACATTGTCGTTTTCACCCAATGTCTTGGCGCTTCCTGTATCACCTGATGCAGCACCCAGTTTTTCTACATATCTTAAGAAGTTAAACAAGCCAAACATTGCTGTTTTTTCAAATTCAAAGGCCTTGTCTGTGAGCATCCTAAGATTTGCCTGTCTTAAATTTCCTTTGGGAAGAAGTCCTACAAAGTAATAGTAGTCAGTTTCCATGAGCACTTCCCATATGAAATCATTGAGATGGGTGTAGCGGCTCCTTTTTTTCCAGCCTTCCACCATATCCACAAATTTCCCGATTTTTAAGGACAATTCATCATCATATTTATTTTTATATTCGTAGACAGCATCTATATAATTGTATTTTGGGTATGCTATTCTGATTTTAACAAGTTCTTCTGTGGTAAATCTGCCAATGGGAGACCTCATGACACTTAAAAGAGGCACATCCTGCCTTATGTTATCTATAATTTTTAGAAGGTTCAATATTACTTGTATTTCTATTGATTCAAAGTAACCCTCACCTCCGTCAAAATAAAAAGGGATTCCTTCATTGCTGAATATTTCTTCGAATATTCCAGCCCATGATGAAACTGAACGCATTAAAATCACAATGTCCTTGTACATAATCTTTTCTTTTGATAAAGACGGTTCATCTTTTTTTAAGGGCACATTTTTATCCTTGAGAACAAGCTGTCTAATTTTCCCTACAGCAACCATTGCTTCAAGCTCTGCAGTCTTCATGGCTTTTATTTCATCATCAAGCTCCTCTGATTCGGCTGAATTTTTATCAATTATATCAATCTCTGTTACACATTCACTGATTTCTTCAAATTCTGCTCCCCAGTTTAAAAATACTTGCTGGTTGTAATCAACTTCTCCTAATTCCTTTGACATGATGTTGCTGAAAATGAAATTGATACCGTCAAGGATTTCCTTCCTGCTTCTGTAATTCTGGTTCAAATCAACTCGTCTGTTCAGACCGACATCGTCAGTGTTGGGATAATCATCACTTTTCTGATTGAATATACTGGGATCTGCAAGTCTGAAACGGTAAATGCTCTGTTTCACATCACCGACCATGAACATGTTGTTTTCACTTTTAACTGAATTTAAGAGCTCTTCCTGCAGCCTGTTGCTGTCCTGGTACTCGTCAATAAAAATATATTTGAATTTATTTTTATATGTCTGGCTTATTTCCGTTTGCCTTAATATTTGAAGAGCATAGTGCTCCACATCGTTGAAATCAGCTATTGATTTTTCAAGCTTCGCCGCCTTGAACTTTTCACTGAGCTCTTGAATTAATTCAAACAGAGCGCGCATGGGAACGTGCATGTATTCAATGTCCCAAGCAAATTCTTCCAGTGTTCTTAGAGGAATCATGGAATTAATTGTCTTGATTGCCTTTTTGTACTCTTCTCTTGATTCTTTCACATCTTCCTGCTTCCCGATGTCCGTTTCATCCTTTGCCTTTCCCCTCAGAGCTTTTAGAGCAGGAAAAACAACGCTGTGAGCTTTCCTTGTAAATAAAGTAAAATCACTTTCAAGAGCTTCTTTAAGATTTTTTAAATTATTTAAATCTTCAGCTATGGTATCCTCATAAACAGTAGGGCCATCAGGTTCACGGCAAAGCTCCAGAGCAAATTCAAGAGATTCTCCTGCTCCATCCAGAAGAAGATTTAAATTGTCCTTAACTGCGGATAGCCACATGGAGTCTTTAAGCTCGTCGCCGGAAATGTCAAGCATATCCACATTTTCTTCAAGCCACTCCAATGGATCCGGGAAGCTTAAAATAAATTTGTACACATCCTTAATTATTTCATTAAGCTCCTTATCTCCTCTGTTGCCTGTGAAGCTTTCAACAAGTCTGATGAAGCCTTCTTTCTTTTGTGCATACGCGTTTTCCAGCACTTCATCTATGACATCATTAAGAAGTATGTCCACTTCATTCACATCACCTATGCGAAAGTTCGGATCTATGCCAACCACATGAAAATTTCTTCTTACTACATCTATGCAAAATGAGTGTATTGTCGAAATGCTTGATTTGCTCAGCATGTTAAGCTGTCTTCTCAGATGGTCATTGCCTGAACCTTTTAAAACTTCCTTCACAAGTGATTTGTGTATCTTCTGCTTCATACCACTGGCAGCTGCATTGGTGAAAGTTACGATCAGAAATTTGTCAATATCTTCATTTTCATTTATTATCAACTTGATTATTCTCTCAACAAGCACGGTTGTTTTCCCCGAGCCGGCGGCGGCCGACACAAGAATATTCTTGTTTCTCAAGTCTATTACAGTCTGCTGATTTTTGCTAAATTTCATCTGGCTCGCCTTCCTTCATTATTTCAAGCATTATTTCATCTTTTTTGAGCTTTTTTATTTTTCTGTAGCTGTTTTTATCAGATGAGGGATCAAACTGACACACGCCCCTGAAATCGCAGAATGAGCATGGGACTTTATCCCCGGATTCTTTCCTGTATGGGTTTATTCCAATGTTTCCATCGAGAATTTTTCCTGCAATGTCTTTAGCCACACTGTCAGTCTTGTTTAATAGCGCCTTGAATTCCTTGTCTGTAAGAGTCTTGGATGATTTTGAAGTGCTTCCGTCCTTGTTAAAAGTTACAGGAATTATGTCAGAGGCTTTTTTATCCCCTATTTCTTTGTCCATGCCTGTTATTATTTCTGAATCTTCAAGAACATATCCCTTGAGAGAAAGCTTATTGAATATTAAATCCTGCGGAGTACTTTCAAGAACAACATCACCGTCAACTAAAGGATCGTCGATTAAGAAGTAATATGCACCTCCTATTTCCGGCTTGGAAGCAAAAATTTTTTCTCCGTTTTTCATGATTGCAGACATATACACAAGAAGCTGAAGCTGAAGACCCTGCACTGCATCCGACAAATCAATGTCTTTGTAGGATGATTTATAGTCAATAATGTTAACATATGTTTTCTGTTCTTTTTCAAAGGTATCCACCCTATCGATTCTCCCCTGAAAATAAATGCTCAAATCATTGTCTATTTTGATTTCCACAGGTTCAACAAAAATATTTCCATCTTTGTCACCGATTGAAAGTTCCGTGAACTTTGGCCTGAAGCTTCCTCTTTGAAGCTGCTTTATAATTGTATCCGCAGCCCTGTTCACAAGCCTTTTAATTTTTTCTTTCATATACTTGTTGCGCTCATTTGCATCAAGGGCAATATAATCCATTTCTCCTTCTGCAAGGATGTTTTCAGTGCAGATACAAGAAATTTCTCTTGCCATTTCTTCATCCACGGTGCCTATGTCAATATTTGAACTTATAATTTCATTGGTAAATCTTTCAACTGCCTGGTGGTATATGTTTCCTATATCATAGAATTCAACTTTCTGAACTATTCTTGGCTGAGGTTTGATAATATTTTCCATGAAAAATTTAAACGGGCAGGCTGCAAAGCTTTCGAGCCTTGAAACCGACATGGTTACCGGCATTTGGTAAATTTTTTCAAGGTTTTCTTTGTTTATGTTTTCAGCCCTGTTTTCGTAGAGAAGCCCAAGCTTTATAATGTTAATAGTGTTTTCATCATTTTCTTCATACCATGCGTAAACATTCTTCCAAACATCCTTGATTTCACCACTCTCGCTGAAATCGCGGAGCTTTGAAACCAATGTGTCTACAGTTCCTCCAACACTAGAAACATTGTCAAGTTCCCGCGTGTCACTTAGATCCGACTTTTCCTTAATTCCTGTGAACAAAGATTTGAGTCTCTCTGTGTACATGGAAGGCTGCAGTGATTTCCCTTCAGAAGTTCCCATGGCATAGCTCAAGTACAGTCTTTCCCCGGCAGAAGAAAAAAGCTTGTACAGCATATGCTTTTCTCTGTACATGTAGTAATCAGCATTATTTATAGCTTTCATGCCTGAAGCTGCCAGAATTTCTCTTTCATCATTGAGAAGAAGTCCGCTCTCTGAGCTTCTTGAATCAAGTTTTCCTTCATTGGCACCAAGTATGAATAATGCTTTGTATGATTTTACTGAAATTTTGTCAGTTTCCCCCACTGTTACCTTGTCCAGAGTTGGAGGTATTATGCTTATTTTAACCTCTCTGAATCCGGCTTCAATCATTTTCCTGTAATCTGAGGGGTTAATTTCCATGTTGCCCCCAGTCAATATTATTTGCTCAAGAATTTCAACAACGTAATTCCAAGACTGGGCATTTTCACTGGACAGTTCATAGAGCCCCGACTTTTTGAACACATTGACCTGCCTTTCAATTTTTTCCTGGACGTTGAATTTGTTCAGAAAATCAAAAAGGAACAATGTTATGTCCATAGCATTGTCAAGCTTCTTGAATTGTTTTTTTGCTTCTTTCATTCCGCTTGTAAATTTTTCTCTCAGGCTGTTGAAATATTCAATTCCATCGCATTTGAGGCGAAACGTCCTGAACCATTTCTCTCCTTCAATACCATACTGCAGCGCAAAGTTTTCAAGCTTGCTCACTTCATCATAATTAAGAACTGAAAAACCCGTCTTCAGGAATTCAAACACGCTGTCATGCTTGAAATTATAAATAAACATATCAAATAGTGACAATATGAATTTTGTAAGAGGGTTACCCATAATGTCTCTTTTAATGTCAAGAAAAAACGGTATTTCAAATTGTGTGAAGACTTTCTTGATGTTTATGCTGTAAGAATCCATATCACCTACTGCAACACCAATATCCTTCCACCTGTATCCGTGATCCCGCACAAGACTTATAATTTCAAGGGCTGTTTTTTCCGTTTCTGTATATGGGTTCAGGGAAGAACGTATTTGTATGTTGTCTGTCGTTATGGAGAATTTTTCATCTTTCAAAGAAAACATGCTTTTTTCAACTATCTTAATTTCTTCTGCAAATGTATGTTCATTAAGTGCTGCAATTTCAAAACTGACATCTTCATCTGTCAGTGACTTGAATGTGTCATGAACTGTTTTAAATGCTTCCCAATCATCAATACTCTGAAGAGAATTAATGCATGCAGGATCAATGTTCAAAGATACGGTTACTGAGCCGGCATATTTCACAAGCTCTTTTATAAGCTTGAGCCTTTGTCCATTAAAACTTTCAAACCCATCAATCCATATTTTTGAATTTTTTATAAATTCCGATTTTGCCACAGCAGAAATAAACAGGTCCATTTTGTCTTCTTCGTCAAAAAACCTGTCCTTTGTGTGCTTATTAATTTCTGAGTATATGGTTAATATGTCTTCAAGCTTTGAGTTTAAAAGATGGTTGTCATTTTCTGTGACCTTGTGCTTTAAAATTTGTTCAAGAAACTCCTCGCTCACCATGTTTTGTTTCAGTTCGCTTATAAGGCTGTCAAATTCCCTTAAAAATCCTTCCTGTCTTGAAGCTTTTTTAAAGAGCTTGAGTTTGTCCTTGTTTTCCTCGAATATTTTTTTCAAAAGCATTATTTTGCCATACCGGTTAATTTCCTGAACTTTAAGTCCTCCGACTTCTTCAAATACCTTGTACCCAAGACGTTTGAAGCTTAAAACCTCCAGAGACATAATGCCGCTTGAGCTTATTCTGTCAATGACTTCATACTCGGACTGATATGTCATTTGTTCAGGAACAACCAGCAGTAAGTTTTTTTTGCTTCCATTTGATATTTCCTTGTTGATTTCATCATAAATATATGTTGACTTTCCTGTCTTGGCACGCCCTGCGACAATTTTAAATCCCATAATCCCTCCGCTATTAAAATTAAGAATTAAGAGTTAAGACTTAAAAATTAAATGCAGAATTATATATTAAATTCTCAGACTATTGACAAACCTTCTTTTTAACAAATCGTAGGGGCGGATTACTGTCCGCCCGCTTTATTAATTCATTATTGATACAATTTAGTCATCAAACTGAGAATTTTATAAATTAAATTCTACATTTAATATGTTATTAATGATTGCTGTCTGTAGGTTTATACAGGTTTCTGTTATCAAGAAGCCATATTTTGTCTGTAAACTGACCAGGCCCTATTGCTTCAAGCGCATGTTCAAAATCGAACATACGAGCATCTATGATATCAAGAAAATGAAGTATTTCTGCTTCAGGAGTCATTGGTTTTTTAGGGCTTCCGAATTCAGGCTCATAGTGATGTGACAGTACCATGTGCTGCAGAATAATGCTTTTTTCTCTGCTGAGTCCTATTTTTTCTCCTTCAATTTCAATTTCCTTTATTCCCTGTATGATGTGCCCCAGAAGTTTTCCTTCCATGGAATAATCAGAAACTACTCCATATTCATCGGAATCCATTTCAAGTATCTTGCATATGTCATGAAGCAAGACTCCTGCGTATATGTAATCCATTTTCAGGAATTCATAAACCTGACCAAGCCTTTCCCCTGATTGCAGCATCCTGAGAGTATGGTACAAAAGGCCACCCATGTAGGAGTGATGATTTTTCTTTGCTGCAGGATAGTAATAAAGCTTTTTTTCATACTTGGTTAAAATGTTCGAAACCAAAAGCTTGATTTGTGAATCTTTGATTTTTTTCCCGTATGATTTTACAGCTGCAAGCATTTCAGATGATTCTATGGGAGCTGAAGGTATGAGTTCGCTTATTTTTATGTCATCATCATCATTCTTGCCTCTTAATTTGTTTACTTTAAGCTGCCTTGTTCCGCTCCATTCAAGAACCTCTCCCCTAACTTTTACAACCGGGTTTTCAGCTAAAATTTCTTCTGTTTCTTTTGAATATTCCCATATTTTTGCATTTATTTCTCCGGTTTTATCAACCAGTTCAAGATCTATATATTGCTTTCCATTTGTTGTTTTCTTAACTTCAAAACTTTTCACAAGATAAAAGCCATCAGCTTTCTCGCCTGCCTTAAGCTCTGAAATAGTTTTGCCTGTGCCTGACATGCTCTTCATCTGTTCTCTAGCCTTTTCGTTAAGCATATCGCCAATACTTGCCTGACCCATAATTTGCCTCTTTTCATCATTTAATAGTTAATTATAACATATTGAATGCTGCTATAAAATAATTTTTTGCGATTTTATAAATAAAACATATAATCTGAAAATTTATAATATATTTTTATAAGTTTATAATACGGAGGAGAACAGTAATGAATAAAGATATTAAAAACATGATATTCAAATCTATTGGCTTGGCAATGGGAATCGCTACACTTGTTCTAAACGTAATTAAAGCACTTGAAAGTAAAAGTGCTATAACTTTATTGTCAATTGGCTTAATTTGTTTAGCTATTAATGAACTTGAAACAAAAAAGTAAATACCGCTATTTTATTCGGACT